>JAKORH010000258.1 GCA_029777935.1 Pseudomonadota bacterium | reverse complement strand
GGCGTGATGGCGCGCATCTACCGCGAGATGCCGGTGAACTCGATCTGGGAGGGCGCCGGCAACATCATCGCGCTCGACCTGCTACGCGCGCTGCGGCATGGCCCGGTGCCCGACGCGCTGGCGCAGGAACTGGCGCCGGTGCGCGGCGTCGACGCGCAGCTGGACCGCGCGATCGCGCGCGTCACCGCGATGCTCGACGGCGCCACCGACGAGGCGCAGGCGCGCCGGCTGGCGCGCGACACCGCGCTCGTGATGCAGGCGGCGCTGCTGCGGCAACATTCGACTGACGCGATGTTCGGCGCGTTCTGTGCGGCACGGCTGGAAGAGGCGGCCGACGTGTTCGGCGCGCTGCCACCGGGCTGTGACGTCGACGCGATCATCGCGCGGGCGGTGCCGCGCTGAAGCGGGTGGTAAGGGTCTGCGCCGCGGGCGGGAATCCGCCGCGCGCATGGAAGCCGCGCGTGGTCTGCATGCGTCTCTGCTGTGCGGCGCTGAGCCGGCCGAAGACGCCAAACTTCGCGCGGCGGGGTTCGGCCAGTTCCAGCCCTTGACTCTCTCTCGAACCGCCGTTCCGAATGACCGGCCATGAAGTGGAGCTGTCATCAATCATCGGCGAGAACGAAGCGGGTCGATCGCTATTGGTTGCAGACACTCGAGGATCTTGGTGATCTTGGACGGCCGTAAGTTCTGCTCAGACCCCGATCGGGAGAACTGATGTCCAACCGCCTTGTTATCGTCGGCAACGGCCAGATGGCCGAGATGTTCTGCTCGAACTTCACCCACTGGAGCGACTACGATGTTGCGGGCTTTGCGGTCGATCCTGAATTCATCAAAGGAAACCAACTGCTGGGACGGCCGTTGGTGCCGTTAGAGGACATCGAGTCGCGCTTTCCGCCGGGAATGTTCCATGCCTTCGTCGCCATCGGTCCGGTGCGGAACAATGCCGTGCGTGCAGCCAAGTTCCTCGAACTCAGGCGCAGGGGCTACAGCTTCGCGAACTACGTCAGCCCGCACGCCGTGGTTTCGCCCGACGCGAGCCTCGGCGAGAACGTCTCGATCGGCCACTTCTGCAGCGTGGCGCCATGGACCAGGATCGGTGACAACGTACTGATCGGGTCGTTGAGCGTCGTCGGCCACCACTGTGAAGTGCGCAGCCACGCATACATGGCCGGACACGTGGCCATTGCCGGATCGGTCGTTGTCGGCGAGCGCGCGTTCGTCGGCATCGGCGCGACGATCCGGGACAACGTCAACCTCGGCGAGTGCTGCATCATCGGAGCCGGTGCGACGATCCTCGATGACGTCGAACCGAAGACTGTCCACGCCGCGCCCGAGGCCCGCCAACGGCCGAAGCGGGTCGATCAGATCCGGCTCCGGCCATGATGGCTGCGCGGCGGGCGCCGAACCTGACCGGTCGGCAAGGTCGGTGGCCGATGTCACCTGCAACATAGCGGCAGGCCCCACCGGTATCGATCCGTCAATCGCGGACACTCGATCAACCGGCAGCGACTCCCGGCAGGGCGAACAGGCGCGACTTGAGACAGCATTGCCACTCGCCGCTCGCGACAGCAACGAGGCGAGCGACGGTGTCAGCGTACTGACGTCTCGGGCCCACGGCGCATGCATGCGCGCGAAGGTTGTCGGGGTGTCAGCCGGCTTGCTCAACTTCACCTCGACAACGGGAGATCACCCATGGATAGTCAACTGTCTGTCACAGAAGCCGTCGTCCGCAGCCACGTGCAGACCTTTCTGGACCAGAAGGGCATTGCGGCAATCGTGGCCGACTACGACGAGGACGCCTGCGTCCTCAGCGAAGACAAGACGTATCGCGGCAGGCGCGAGATCGGCGCCTTCTTCGAAGGTTTCATCGCCGCGCTCCCGCCGCAAGGCATCCGCCGCTTCTCGCTTCGCAGCCTGCGTGTCGAGGGGGATCTGGCGTACATCACCTGGAGCGTCGGCAGCGAGTGGCCCCTCGGTACGGATACCTTCGTCGTGCGCAACGGCAAGATCGTTGCACAGACGTTCGCGATGCATGCAGCGCGGGCCTCGTAGCGCCTTCGCGACCACCGCCTCGACCGCAGCGCGTGCCCTGGTGGCACGCCGCGGCGGGCGCCACCAAAGGAAAGGACGACACAATGGGCGCTCTTCTATCGTTTCTCTATGGCCTGGCCGCGTACGGCGCGGGCTTCGCGGCCCTTCTCTACCTGATCGGCTTCAGCGGCAGCGTGCTCGTGCCGAAGTCGGTCGATAGCGGCGCCTCCATGCCAATCGCCGCAGCGCTGTGCATCAACGTGCTTCTGATCGGCCTGTTTGCCGCGCAGCACAGCCTGATGGCACGGCGCTCGTTCAAGCGCTGGTGGGCGCGGATCATGCCGCCTGCGGTGGAGCGGAGCACGTACGTGATGGCTGCAAGCATCGCCCTTGCTTTGCTGTTCTCGCGATGGCAGCCGATCCCGGCGCCGATCATCTGGCGGGTCAGCAACACTGCAGCCGTTCAGGTGCTGTGGGCCGTGTTCTGGCTCGGGTGGGCGTTGTTGCTGGTGAGCACATTCCTTATCAACCACTTCGAGCTGTTCGGACTGCACCAGGTGTTCGCACGCTTGACCGGTCGCGACATGCCTGTATCCCAGTTCAAGACGCCGCTGCTCTATCGCTATGTGCGCCATCCGCTCTATCTCGGCCTTCTTCTCGGCCTGTGGTCGGTGCCGGTGATGACGGCAGGGCATCTGCTGTTCTCGATGGGCGCCACCAGCTACATCCTCGTCGGCATCTGGTTCGAGGAGCGCGATCTGATCGTCCAATTCGGAGAGCGCTACCGCAGTTATCGCGCCGAAGTCGGCATGCTGGTGCCGCGTCGGAGCCGGTCGCAATGACTGTCGTCGCGCGCGAGCCAGAAACCCGCGCACCGCGCGGAATTGGCCAGTCTGGGTGCGCTCTTGCTCTCGGCAACCTGCCTGCGGTCGCAAATCGCGACCCGACTCCTTCAGACCGATGTCGGCTGCTGCCTGGACCGCGCGCGTACGATAGATTGTCGCTGTCTGGTCCGCGATCGTCGAGCGCCTATCGTGGCGACCGGAATCTGAATTCGCCTAGGTTCTCTGCGGCATGCCGGAACGCCCCCGCTCCGCATCTTCCTTCGCGCGCAGCTTGGCCGCGATGTACTCGCCGTCGGGAACGTGCAAGAGGCCGGCGATCTTGCGGATCAGGTGCTGTTCCTGCGCCGACAGCACGTCGTCGGCATACGCGACGCGCCACATCAGCTCGATCATCTGCTGCTTCTGTTCCTGCGTGAAGTTCGCGTTGATCACCGACGTGTACTGGTAGTAGTCGGTCGCCTGGCGCATTCTTTCCTCGGCGTCGTGCAGCAGCGCGTCCGCCTGCTCCCTGTCGAGTCCGAACTTCTCGTGCACGGCGCGCCGCAGCGCCTGCTGCTCGGCCGGCTGCACGTCGCGCGCGGCATGGACCACCTCGACCAGCAGCGCCGCCGTGGCCATTTCGACAGCGCGCGCATCCGCCGGGCGCTGCCCGGTCGTCCGGCCCTCGAGGAGTTCCAGGATCGATTTCAGCATTGCGGTGTGGCTCCGTTCTGCCCCGAGTGCCACGGCGGCGGGGCGCCCCAGGCTGTCGGGACATTCGATCGACCATCGCGGCGCCCGATGGTTCGCGCGACTAACCGCCGCCTAATGCAGAACGCGAGGCGGAGGATTCGGCCCTGCTGAACCGCCGGCCCGCCGACATGGGAACGCACATGGGCGCGCA
The DNA here is from genome assembly GCA_029777935.1 of Pseudomonadota bacterium. The sequence continues at coordinate 18,418 of JAKORH010000258.1, read as the reverse complement.
ATCAGCGGCGCGATCCGAGAATCCGCCGGCACTCAGCCTCGTGCCGTTCGATCTCCGACAGCGTGACCTCGATGTCCTCGCGCTGCTGCTCGAGCGCGGTGCGATGCTGCGTCAGCACCGCGAGGAAGCGCCGCGCCTGTGCCACCGCGTCCTTGGGCGACTCGTACATGTCGATCAGCTCGCGCACCTGCGCCAGCGTCAGGCCGAGGCGCTTGCCGCGGAGCGTGAGCTTCAGCCGCGTGCGGTCGCGCGGCGAGTACACGCGCTTCAGCCCCGAGGCTCCCGCGCGCGTCGGCCGCAGGATGCCGTGGTCCTCGTAGAAGCGAATCGCGCGCGGCGTGATGTCGAACTCGCGCGCCAGATCGGTGATCGTGCAGGTGCCGGGCTCTCTGGCCGGCGTGGCTTGGGATCTTTGCGCGGGCATCGCGGGCAAGCAGTGTTCGCCGCGTAGAATCCGCGCAGTTGACGTGAACGTCAAGTCGCAAACGTCGAGTCGAGCGGCCACGCAGTGAATCCCAACGAACGCGAACTCATCTATCCGTGGGCCGATGCGCCGGCACTCGGCACCGTCACCACGCTGCGGGCGGGCGTGCAATGGCTGCGGATGCGGCTGCCGTTCGCGCTCGATCACATCAACCTGTGGCTGTTCGACGACGAGATCGACGGCCGCGCCGGCTTCACGATCGTCGACTGCGGCATCACGAGCGACGAAACGCGCGCCGCGTGGGAGAACATCTTCGACACGGTGTTCGACGGCAGGCCGCTGCTGCGCGTGATCAGCACGCACTTCCATCCCGATCACCTGGGACTGGCATGGTGGCTGACGAAGGGCGGCGACAAGCAGCGCTGGAGCGCGCCTCTTTGGATCACCGCGACCGAATACTCGGTGGGCCGCTTCCTGACGACCAGCGCTGGCGACGGCAGTGGCGACACGGCCGCCGAACACTTCCGCCGCCACGGCTTGAGCGATCCGGACGCGCTCGACAAGGTGCGCGCGCGCGGCAGCAGCTACTACCGGAAGCTGGTGCCCGCGGTGCCGCCGAGCTATTGCCGCATCTGGGACAACGAGGAAATCGCGATCGGCCCGCGCGGCGCCAGGCGGGTGTTCAAGGTCATCATCGGCCACGGCCACGCGCCGGAGCACGCATCGCTCTTCTGCGCCGACGACAAGCTGCTTGTCTCCGGCGACATGGTGCTGCCGCGCATCTCGACCAACGTCAGCGTGTTCGACGTCGAGCCCGAAGGCGATCCGCTGCCGCGCTATCTGCGCTCGCTCGACCACTACCTGATGCTGCCGGCCGACACGCTGGTGCTGCCGTCGCACGGCAAGCCGTTCCTCGGACTGCACCGGCGCGTCACGCAGCAGCACGTGCACCATCAGGCTCGGTTCGACGAGGTGCTGGCCGCGTGCAGCCAGCCGCGCACCGCGGCCGACATCGTGCCGGTGCTGTTCAGGCGCGAACTCGACGTGCACCAGTTGACCTTCGCGCTCGGCGAATCGCTGGCGCACCTGCACGCGCTGTGGCAGGAGGGCAAGCTGGCGCGAACGCAGCGCGCCGATGGCGTCTACGAGTTCAGGACTAAATGAAGAAGAACACGCTGCTGGTCACCGGCGGCCGCGACCGCGAGACGTTCGACTTCGTCAATCCGCCGCTGACGCGCGGCTCGACCGTGCTGCACGAAAGCGTGGCCGACATGCACGAGCGCGTGCGCCGGCGCAATGCGGGCGAAGACGGCGAACCCATCGCGTACGGCATCTACGGCACGCCGACGCACCAGGCGTTCTACGAGGCGCTGACCGAGCTCGAAGGCGGCTACCGTTCGTGGGCGCTGCCGTCGGGACTGACCGCGTGCACGATCGCGATCCTGGCGTTCGTGCAGCAGGGCGACCACGTGCTGGTGCCCGATTCGGTGTACTGGCCGACGCGCCGCTTCTGCCGCGACACGCTGCCTAGATACGGCGTGTCGGCCACCTTCTACGACCCGCGGATCGGCGCCGACATCGACAAGCTCTTCACGCCGACGACGCGCGTGCTGTTCCTCGAATCGCCGGGCTCGCTGACGTTCGAGATGCAGGACGTGTCGCTGCTGGCATCGATCGCCCGCGGGCGCGAGGCGGTGAGCGTGATCGACAACACCTGGGCCACGCCGCTGTACTTCCAGCCGCTGAAGGTCGGTGTGGACGTGTCGGTGCACGCGGCGACCAAGTACATCGGCGGGCACTCGGACCTGCTGATGGGTACCGTGACCTGCAACGAGCGTGCGTGGCCGCGGATGCGCGAGACGCTGCACCACTACGGGCTGACGACGAGCCCGGATGACTGCTACGTCGCGCTGCGCGGGCTGCGCTCGATGGCGGCGCGGCTGGTGCAGCATCGTGCCAGCGCCGAGGCGCTGATCGCGTGGCTGAAGCGGCAGCCGGAGGTCGAGCGCGTTCTCTTTCCGGCCGATCCCGACGATCCCGGCCACGCGCTGTGGAGGCGCGACATGAGCGGCGCGTCGGGCCTGTTCGGCGTGGCGCTGAAGCCGGGGCCGAGCGAGCGGGCGTTCCACGCTTTCATCGACGGCATGCAGCTCTTCGGACGCGGCTATTCGTGGGGCGGCTTCGAAAGCCTGCTGATCCCGATGTCGCCCGAACGCACCGTCGTGCCGCTGCCGTACAAGGGCTGGCTGTTCCGCATCGCCGCCGGGCTGGAGGATGCGGACGATCTGATCGAGGATCTGGCCGCGGGCTTCGCGCGTCTGCGCGCGGCCTAGCGTCACCCCGGAGAAGGCCGGGGCCTAATTTTCAAGCTCGAAACGGGGCCCCGGCCTGCGCCGGGGCGACGGCACAATGTTCGGCGAGCGGCATTCCGGGCGCGACGCCGACAGTGGCAGCGGGAACTGGACCGGCGTTAGCCGGATCGTGCGCTCGCAACGGCCTCGGCCAGGCACTGCACGCCCGCGCTGTCGCCGAAGCGCTCGCTCGCGGCGCGCGCCAGTTCGAGCATCCGATCGAGCAGTCGCACATCCAGGCCGCACGCGTCCGCCGCGGCGTGCGCGAGCTGCAGGTCCTTGCGCAGCAGCGCGAGCGTGAAGGTCACGTCGCCGCCGCCTTCGAGCATCCGCGGCAGGTAGGACTGGAACAGAAGCCCGGACGCGCTGCCGCTGCCGAGCGCGCCGCGCACCAGAGCGTTTTCGAAACCGCTGGCGCGCGCGAGCGCTGCGCCCTGCGCGAGACCGAACAGTGCGCCGGCCATCATCGTCTGATTGACGAGCTTCATGCGGTAGCCGGCGCCGGACGCGCCGCAATGGACGATCCGCTGCGCGAACGTCGCGAGCAGCGGTCGCGCGCGTTCGAGCGCCTGCGCGTCGCCACCGACGAAAGCGGTCAGCTTGCCCTGCTGCGCGCCGCCGACGCCGCCGGTGACCGGGCAGTCGAGCACGTCCGCACCCGCTGCCAACGCGCTCATCTCGGCCGCGGTGCCGGGCGCAGCGGTGGTCATGTCGATGTACACCGCGCCGCTGCGGGTGTGCGGCAGCAGGCGCCGCTGCACGTCGAGCACGTCGTCGGAGCCGCCGACGATGGTGACAACGAAGTCGCACGCGTGCGCCAGCGCCTCGGGCGATTCGGCCCAGCGTGCGCCGCCGGCAAGCAAGGCTTGCGCGGATTCAGGCCGCCGCGCCCACACGTGCAGCGGCCAGCCCGTATCGAGCACGCGGCGCGCCATCGGCGCGCCGATGCGGCCTAGCCCGATCCAGCCGACCGCAGGCCGCATCCGGTGCACGAATCCGGTACGCGAACTACTGCAACTGGATCTTTGCCTCGCGCACGATGCGGCCCCACTTGACGGTCTCCGCCGCGAGATGATCGGCCAGTTGGCTCCGCGTGCCGCCGAGCGGCGTGGCGCCCATGTCCGCCAGCTTCCTACGGATCTCGGCGTCGCGCAGGATCTCGTTGATCTCGGCGTTGAGCTTTTCGAGGATCGGCGCCGGCGTCCCCTTCGGCGCCAGCAGCGCGAACCAGGTCGATGACAGCAACCTGGGCTGGCCCTGCTCGGCCATCGTCGGCACGTCGGGCAGCGCGGGCGAGCGCGCGGACGACATCACCGCCAGCGCGCGCAGCTTGCCGCCCTTGACCTGGCCGATCACGCCGGGAATTAGCTGGAACATCGCCTGGATGTCGTTGGCCATCAGGTTGGTCGTCGCCACGCCCGGCGCGTTGTACGGCACGTGCACCATCTTCGTTCCGGTCTCGCGCATGAACAGCTCCCCCGCCAGGTGCATCGAGCTGCCCTGGCCGGTCGAGCCGAAGTTGATCTTGTCCGGATTGGCTTTCGCGTAGGCGACGAAGCCGGCGACGTCCTTCGCCGGCAGATTGTTGTTGACGACCAGGATGTTCGGCACCTCGGCGACGAGCCCGATTGGTTCGAAGTTGCGCTGTGGATCGAATGGCAGGTTCTGGTACAGGCTCGGATTCACTGCCAGCGTGCCGGCCCAGGAGAACAGCAGCCGGTAGCCGTCGGGCGCGGCTGTCGCCGCCGCAGTGGCACCGATGTTGCCGTTGGCGCCCGGCTTGTTGTCGACGATGACCGACGTGCCGAGCCGCTTGGCGAGCGCTTCGGTCAGCACGCGCGCGATCGTGTCGCCGGTGCCGCCACCGCCGGGCGCCGGCACGACGACCTGGATCGGCTTGCCCGCCGCTGGCCACGTGTCCGCGTGCGCCGATCCCGCAGCCAGCAGCGCCGCTGAAGCGATGAGCCCCAACTTCCCCACGAGTCCGATGGTTCGACGCATGTTCATCCCTTTCGTAATCAATGCAGCTCGCGCACGGCGCGCAGCGCGGCTCGCACGTGCGCATCCGGCACCGCGATCGGCACCACGCAGCCCGGGCCGATCATCAGGCGCCGGCCGCCGGTCTGCGCGAGCGCATCGCGCACCTCGTTCTCGATGCCCTGCTCCGGCCCCTTCAGCAGCGCGCCGTTTTCGTTCAGTCCGCCGACCAGCAGTTGCGGCAAGCGCGCTGCCGCCTCGCGCAGCGTTGGCTCCGTCACGCGGTCGTGCCAGTTGAACATTTCGACCGGATAGTCGGCCAACAGGTCGAACATGATGTCGTGGCCGTGCGCGTGCAGCATCGTCAGCCGCGCCTTGCCGCGCAGCGCGGCGAGCACCGTCAGGTCCCAGCGCTTGCCGAAGCGCTCGTATTCGTCGGCGCTGAGCAACCGATAGGTCGCCACCTGCGTGGCGAAGAAGGCTCCGTGCGCGCCCGCCTGCAGCGCGTCGAGCGCGAAGCGGACCGTCACGTCGGTGATCACCCGCAGCGCCTGCTCGAGCACATCCGGCGCCCGGCGCAGGTCGGCGAACAGGCGGTCGCCCGCCAGCTTGCGCGCGGTGGTCAGCGGGCTGAACACCGTCTGCAGCAGCGGCACCGCATCCTTCAGCTCGCGCGCGACCGCCGCCAGCGCCTCGTTGGTCCGGCCGTAGTGGCCGCGCTTCACGTCGAGCGCGGTGAGCCGCAGCCAGTCATCGCGCTGCCGGATCGCGGGGCCGATCACTTCGCGCGCGCCGTTGGCGCTGCCGCGATAGGCACTGACCGCGCCCCAGTCCTCCACACCGTAGGTGCCGGACGGCATGAACTTGACCAGATCGAAATCCCACCGCCGCTGCCAGTCGAGCGTGTGCGCGACCAGCTTGTCGGCATGCTGATCGTCGTCGGGGAAGTGCCGCCACAGCGCGATCGGCGGGCAATCGGTGGCATGGCCGGCCAGGGCCGCTTCAATTCGTTGCCAATGGTCCATCGGGTTCGGGTCCGCTTTGCGCGGGCCGCAGTTTCCCATGGACGAACCGCGACGACAAACGGGATACTCCGCGTCGAACGACCACTCGCCAAGGGGTTTCCCGTGTCACGCGCCTGGGTTCTGGATGCGATCCACAAGATCGAGCGCGACTTCCAGCGCTCGTCCGACACCCACCTGATTCTGGTGGAGCTGCCCGCGCTGCCGGGCGTGCGGATGTATCTGAAGGACGAATCCACGCATCCGACCGGCAGCCTCAAGCACCGGCTCGCGCGGTCGCTGTTCCTGTACGGGCTGTGCAACGGGTGGATCGACGAGGACACGTCGGTGATCGAGGCCTCGTCGGGCAGCACCGCGGTGTCGGAGGCGTACTTCGCGCGAATGATCGGGCTGCCGTTCATCGCGGTGATGCCGCGCGGCACGTCGGCCGCGAAGGTGGCGCAGATCGAGTTCTATGGCGGGCAATGCCATTTCGTCGACAATCCGGCGCGCGTGTACGCGGAGGCCGAGCGGCTCGCTTTCGAGCGCCGCGGCCACTACATGGACCAGTTCACGTTCGCCGAGCGCGCGACCGACTGGCGCGGCAACAACAACATCGCCGAATCGATCTTCCAGCAGATGAAGAGCGAGCCGCACCCGATCCCGCGCTGGATCGTGGTCGGCGCCGGCACCGGCGGCACGTCGGCGACGATCGGCCGCTACCTGCGCCACAAGGGCTACGACACGCAGTTGTGCGTGGTCGATCCGGAGCACTCGGTGTTCAGCGACTACTACCGGACGCGCGATGCGTCGCTCACGAGTACGCGCGGGTCGGACATCGAAGGCATCGGCCGGCCGCGCGTGGAGCCCTCGTTCGTGCCCGGCGTGATCGACCGCATGATCCGCGTGCCGAACGCCGCCTCGTACGCGGCGATGCGCCTGCTCGATCGACTCGTCGGGCGCAAGTACGGCGGCTCGACCGGCACGGATTTCTACGGCGCGCTCGCGCTCGCCTGCGAGCTGCATGCGCGTGGCGAACCCGGCGCGATTGTCACGCTCGCGTGCGATCCGGGCGACCGCTATCTGGACTCGTACTACAGCGACGCCTGGCTGCGCGACAACGGCTACGACATCGCGCCGCACATGGCGCAACTGGAGCGCGCTTGCGCGACCGGGGCGTGGCCGGCGTGAAGCTTTGTCGGGCCACCCTCCGCGCTGCGCGCTTCGGGCTGAGCGCTTCGGAGCGGCCGTGCGCGCTCAGGCCGTCGCGGCGCGCAGCCGGTGCAAGTAAGCCAGCCCGCGAATCGCGCGCGAGCCGTACCAACTCGTCATCTCGCCGTCGATCAGTTCGACCGATTTGCCGGGAAAGCGCGCGCGCAGATCTTCGACGTGCGGCGCGCGGAACATGAACGGTTCGGTCGACAGCAGCACGCGGTCGACGCGAGCCACTTCAGCGCCGAGATCGGCGAGCGTCGGATAGCGCGCCGCGCCGCGCTCGCCGCCGGGGCCGTGCGGCACGTCCCACCCCACGCACGTCAGAGTTTGTGCAATGTACGTGTCGGACGCGATCGTCATCCACGGATCCTTCCAGATCAGGTACAGCACACGCTCGCGCGACCACTCGATCGCGCGGCACACGTCGAGCTCGCGCTGCAGTTCGCCGCACAGCCGCTCCGCCTCGCGCTGGCGATGAAACACGCCACTGAGGAGGCGATACAGCTCCGCGTTGTCCTCCGGCGCCTGCGGGTGCGTGACGATCACGTGCGGCACGAACTCGCGCAGCGCCTCGACCGTCGGCAGTTCGTTCTCGTCGATGTTGGCGATCACGTGCGTAGGTGCGAGCGCATGCACCCGATCGAGCCTGACGTCCTTGGTGCCGCCGACCTTCGGGATATCGCGCACGATCTCGCGCGGGTGGATGCAGAAGCCGGTGCGGCCGACCACGTGTTCACGCAGCCCCAGTTCGATCGCGAGTTCGGTCAGCGACGGCACCAGCGAGACGATGCGAAAGCCCGGCTCCGCCGCAGCGTGCGCGTGGCCGACGGCATCGAGCCACGTCATGCGCGCGGTTCGGTCTTGCGCGGCTTGTACGGCCGGTTCGCCATCAGCCGGTCGAACGCCCAGTTCGGCAGCACGCGCAGCAGCCCGGCGACCACGCTCATCTGCCATGGAATCACGCGGTAGCTGGTGCCCGCGATGATCGCGTCGGCCGCGCGGCGCGCGAACGCATCGGGCTGCATCAGGAACGGCATCCGGTACGGGTTCTTCGCCGTCAGCGGCGTGCGGATGAAGCCGGGCGCGATGGTCACCACGCGCACGCCGAAGCGCGCCAGCTCCACGCGCAGGCTCTCGCAGTAGCTGATCACGGCCGCTTTCGACGCGCAGTACGCTTCCGATCCCGGCAGCCCGCGGATGCCGGCCACGCTCGCGATGCCGACCAGCGTGCCGCGCCGGCGCTCGCGCATCTTCGCGATGAACGGATGGAACGTGTAGGCCATCGCCAGCACGTTGGTGTCGAACACCAGCTTGAACGACTCGAGGTCTTCGTAGTGCTCGGTCAGCACGCCGACCGAGATGCCGGCGTTGGCCACCACGATGTCGGCGCCGCCGCAGTCGCGCTCGAACGCGCGCGCGGCGTCGATCAGCGCTTCCTTGTTGGTGACGTCGGCCGCGTAGGAGAAGTGGCGGCCGGGCAGCTTTCCGATCAGTTCGTCGAGCGCCGCCTTGCGCCGCGCGAGAAGCCCGACCGTCGCACCTCGTCGCGCGAACTCGCTCGCCAGCGCCGCCCCGATCCCGCTGGAGGCGCCGGTGAGGAAGACGTTCATTCCTATTTCTTCGCCACTCCGCCCTTCTCGGCGCGGATGCGGTTGATCAGGAAATCGACCACGCGCAGGCATTCGGCGCGGCCGCTGGCCTGCGCGGGCGAGGTGATGTAGCGCCCGTCGACGCCGATCGTCGGCGTGCCATCGACCTTGTACGCGCGCCACACCTGCGCGGCGCGCTGCGCGCGCGTGGCGATCGAGAACGAGTTGTACGTATCGAGCCACTGCTTGCGGTCGATGCCGTTGGCGGCCATGAAGTCGGCGATGTCGTCGGTCTTCAGCAGCGGGTGGCGCTTGCCGACGATTTCCTCGTACACCTTCTCGTGCATCTGGTTCACCTTGCCCAGCGCTTCGAGCGTGTAGTAGATCTTGCTGTGCGGCGTCTGCGCGTCGGTGAACGCGACCGGACTCAGGCGAAAGGCGACATCGGACGGCAGGCGCTTGCGCCACGCCTCCAGGTCCGGCTCGAACGCCGCGCAGTGCGGGCAGCCGTACCAGAAGAACTCGAGCACTTCGATCTTGCCCGGCGTCTCGGTAGGCTGCGGCGGCCGCACCTCCGTGTAGTCGATGCCGGCGTCGGGCTTCTTGTCCGCCGCGTACGCGAGGACGGGCAGCGCAGCGGCGGCAGCGAGGAATTCGCGGCGGCCAGGGCTCAGACTCATGTCGTGTCTCCAGCGGGGAATCGTTGGGGTGCCGGATTGGATAACGCCGCGGCGCCGAAGTTCGATGACCACTGCGTGCTACTTGAGCCGCACGACCTGCGCGTCGATGCTGTTCTCGGCCAGCAGCTTGCGCGTGCGGTTGATCTCGTCGATCTGGCCGTACGGGCCGAGGCGCACCCGGTACAGCGTCTGCCCGCCCTGGTCGATCGGGAAGATGCGCGCATCGAGCCCGAGCAACGCGAGCCGCGCGCGCATCGCGTCGGCTTCGTCCGGCGACTTGAAGGCGCCCGCTTGCAGCAGGAAGCGCGTTCCTTCCTCGGCGGCCGGCGCCTTCTCGGCCGGTGCGGCCGACGCAACCGCCGGCGCGGGCGCCGACCTGGCCTCGGCCGGCGCGCTCTGGTTCTGGCCGTACAGCGGCTTGTTCGGATCGGGCAGCGGCGCGCCGGGCGTGGGATTCACGTGCGCGACCGGGTGCTGCACCTTGGTCACGAACGGCAGCGGCGCGTTCGTGATGTAGACCGCGACCGCCACCGCGACCGCGAGCCCCGCGATCAGCCCGACGATGAAGCCGAGCACCGTGCTGCCGCGCTGAGTTCGAATCGGTTTCACTGCGGTTCCCATTCCTGAAGTCACATGCGCTCCGGCGCCGCCACGCCGATCACGGCGAGCCCGTTGCGCAGCACCTGCCGCGCGGCCAGCAGCAACGCGAGCCGTGCGTCGCGCGGTTGCGCATCGTCGACGAGCACGCGCTCGGCATTGTAGAAGGCGTGAAACTCCGCCGCGAGGTCCTTCAGGTAGAACGCGATCTGGTGCGGCGCCAGTTCGAGTGCGGCCTCGGCCAGCGCATCCGGGTAGTCCGACAGCCGAGCCAGCAGCGCCTGCTCGCGCGTGCCGGCGAGCGGCGCCAGATTCGCGTGCAGCGCGCGCTCCTCGTCGATCGCCACGCCGCTCGCCGCCGCCTGCGCCAGCACGCTGCAGATGCGCGCGTGCGCGTACTGCACGTAGTAGACGGGGTTGTCCTCGCTCTGCGACAGGGCCAGATCGACGTCGAACACGAACTCGGTGTCCGCCTTGCGCGAGACGAGGAAGAAGCGCGTCGCGTCGCGCCCGACCCAGTCGATCAGGTCGCGCAGCGTCACGTACTCGCCGGCGCGCTTGCTCATCTTGACTTCCTCGCCGCCGCGCATCACGCGCACCATCTTGTGCAGCAGGTAGTCGGGATAGCCGGGCGGGATCTCGATGCCGCGCGCCCTGGCCGCCGCGCGCAACCCCGCGCGCACGCGCGGCACCGTGCCATAGTGGTCCGAGCCCTGCACGTTGATCACCTTGACGAAGCCGCGCTCGAGCTTGGTCAGGTGATACGCGACGTCGGGCACGAAGTAGGTGTAGCCGCCGTCGGACTTGCGCATCACGCGGTCCTTGTCGTCTTCGCGCGGTCCGCCGAAGCCGCCGATGTCCTTGATCTCGGTCGTGCGCAGCCACAGCGCGCCCTCGGCCTCGTACGTCATGCCGGAGGCGGTCATCGCCTCGACCGCCTGGTCGACCTTGGCGTCCGAATATAGCGACGACTCGAGGTAGAAGCAGTCGAACGACACGCCGAACGCCGCCAGGTCCATGTCCTGCTCGTGGCGCAGGTAAGCGACCGCGAAGTGGCGGATGTTGTCCAGGTCGTCGACGTCGCCCCCCGCCTGCACCGGCGCGCCGTCGCGCGAGGTTTGTGTCTTCTGCTCGAGGAACTCGCGCGCGATGTCGACGATGTAGTCGCCGCGGTAGCCGATCGACTCGGCATCGACCTTCTCGCCGCGCAATTCGCGCGCGCGCGCCTGCACCGATTTCGCCAGCGTGTCGATCTGCACGCCGGCATCGTTGTAGTCGAACTCGCGCGTCACGTCCCAGCCCTGCGCGGCGAGCAGGTTCGCCAGCGCATCGCCGAGCGCGGCCTGGCGTGCGTGGCCGACGTGCAGCGGCCCGGTCGGATTGGCCGACACGAACTCCACCATCACCTTCCGCCCGTGCGCGGTGTTCGTGGTGCCGAAGCGTTCGCGCTCGCGCAGCGCCGCGTAGACCACGTCCTGCTTGGCCGCGGCCGCCACCCGCAGGTTGATGAAGCCGGGTCCCGCGACCTCGACCGACTCGAGCAGCCCGTCGGCGCGCGGATTCAGCTTCAGCGCATCGGCGATCGCCTGTGCGATTTCGCGCGGGTTGCGCGTCAACTGCCTGGCGAGCGGCAGCGCGACCGAGCACGCGAGATCGCCGTGCGCGGCCACCTTGGGGCGGGCCAGCTCGATCGGAGTCTCGGGCGCGGAGAAGGCGGCGAGCGCGTCGCGTATCAGTCCGACGATCGCCTGCCGTTGCTGCGGAAGCATGTACGGGCTGACGCAAGGAGGGCAGGCGCGGATTTTACCTGCGCGCTGACCTAGACTGGCCGCATGCGCAGCCAGATCGACCATCTCGTCATCGCGTGCGGCGATCTCGAACAGGGCGCGGCATGGCTCGAGCGCCAGCTCGGCGCCGATCCGCTGCCGGGCGGAAAGCATGCGCACATGGCCACCCACAACCGGCTGCTGAAGCTCGGCGCCCACTGTTATCTGGAGCTGATCGCGCTCGATTCGGAAGCGACCGCGACGCGCCCGCGCTGGTTCGCGCTCGACGATCCGGAGGTTCAGCGCCGCGCGCGCGAGCAGCCGTTTCTGCTGACCTGGGTGGCGGCGGCCACGAGCATCGCCGAAGCGGTCACGCACCTGCCCGAACTCGGCGAAGTGATCGCCGCCGCGCGCAACCAGTTCCGCTGGCGTATCACGGTGCCCGAAGACGGGCGGCTGAATTTCTCCGGGGTGCTGCCGGCGGTGATCGAGTGGGACGGCGACGCGCATCCGTGCGGCGTGCTGCCCGACAGCGGCTGCGAACTGGTGGAACTGCGTTTGTCGCATCCGGCCGCGACCAGCATCGTGCCGATGTTTCGTTCGCTGCGGCTGACCGGTCCGGTCGAGCTTCGGCCCGGGCCGATCGAACTCGCGGCATTGGTCCGCTCGCCGCGCGGCGAGGTGTGGCTTCGTTAGAACCTGTCTCGGCCTCCGCGGCCGTCGCGGAGGCCGAGACAGGTTCTATAGCGCCACACGCGGCAGCGTGAACAGCGGCTCGACGCGGCCGACCACGGTGCCGCGGTAGTTGGCGATCTGCGGACGCGCGTATTTCGCCAGCGGCGTCGCCGCCGCATCGCCGAGCAGGCCGAGCTGCTGCAGTACCTCGACGGTCGCGGCGAGCAGCGCGCGCGTGTTGCCGTCGGCCATGCGGATCGCGATGCCGATGCCTCTGCTTTTCACGCCGATCGCCTGCACGCCGTCGGCGCCGATCTTGGTGACCCAGTCGCCGCCGCCCACCTGCATCAGCGCCAGATCGCTGCGAGCGGTGCCCGACACGAGGTCGGGATGGCGCGTCATCGCGAACGCGAGTGCCGCGTGCTCGGCGGTGCGTCCGATCGCCAGATCGCAGAACGCCTTGGCGAGCCCGGCCAGAGGCAGCGCGAAGTTGGGCGCGCTGCAGCCGTCGGTGCCCAGCGGCGGTTCGGCACTGTTCGCATAGCCGCGCACCACGTCGCGCACGCGGCGTTGCAGCGGCTGCGCGGGATCGAGATAGCTCTCCGTCGGCTGGCCATGCAGCCGGCACCACGCGAGAAAGCCGCTGTGCTTGCCGGAGCAGTTGTGATGGAGTTGATTCCACTTCGCGCCGGGCGGCGCCTGGGTCGCGGTGTGCACGTAGTAGCTCGGCGGATGGCAGCCGCACTGCAGGTCGGACTCGGCCAGCCCGATGCGGTCGAGCATTCGCTGCACGGTCGCCACGTGGATCGCTTCGCCGCCATGGCTCGCGCACATCAACGCCAGCTCGTGCGAAGTGAAGTTGAAGCGGCTCATTCCGCCGTCGGCCACGAACGGCAGCGCCTGCAAGGGCTTGAGCGACGAGCGCGTGTAGTTGAAGGCGGTCGGATCGCCCATGCTCGCGATCAGCCTGCCGCTGGCGTCGACCACCGCGATCGAGCCGATGTGCACCAGCTCGGGCAGATCGCCGCGCGTGGCGATCACCAGCGGCACGTGCGCGGGGATGCCGGGTCTCACTGGACTACCCTCGCGCTGCGCGCTCGGGGATTCGCGCTTGGGACGGCCCGGCGCGCTCATGCGTCGGAGCGGCGCTTGTCGTGCTCGATCCGCGCGTAGGCCGAGTGGTTGTGGATCGATTCGAAATTCTCCGCCTCGACGGTGTAGGCGAGCACGCGCGCGTCGCGGTTCAGCGCCAGCGCGATGTCGCGCACCATGTCCTCGACGAATTTCGGATTGTCGTAGGCGAGTTCGGTCACGTACTTCTCGTCGGGCCGCTTCAGCAGGCCCCACAGCTCGGCGGACGCCGCTTGCTCGGCGATGCGGATCTGTTCGTCGAGCGTCATCTCGCCGTCCAGCTCGACGCTGATCGTCAGGTCCGAGCGCTGGTTGTGCGCACCGTAGTCGGCGATCTTCTTGCTGCACGGACACAGGCTCGTCACCGGCGCGGTGACCGACTGCCGCACGACGGTGATGCCGTCGCGCCGCTCCGCGCTCATCGCCACGCGGTAGTCGAGCAGGCTCTCGACACCCGACACCGGCGCCGCCTTGGTGATGAAGTATGGAAAGCGCAGCGCGATCGAACCGGCGCCGGCTTCCAGCCGCTCGAGCATCGTCGCCAGCATCAGCTGCAACGCGGCCGGCGACAGCGGCGCGCGATGGTCGCGCAGCACCTCGATGAAGCGCGACATGTGCGTGCCCTTCTGCGCCGGCGGCAGCGCGACGAACATCTCGACGGTCGCCACCGACGGCTGCGGCCCGCGCGGCGTGGCCACCGTGATCGGATGCGTCAGCCCCCTGACGCCGACGCGCTGGATCGCGACGTTGCGGCTGTCGCCGCTCGCTTGCACGTCGGGCAGGAACACGGGATCGGACGCGTTCATTCGGGTAGAGGATTGTCGCCGGCCGCGGACGAGCGGCGGACCGGGAATCCGCCCGGCCGGCGGGACTGCGCGAAGAGGGCCATTTTACGCGGTTACTGCGGCGCACTTGGCCGACAATTCCCGCATCAATCCGCACGGAGACCGCCATGAAACTGCAGGATCGGGTCGCGATCATCACCGGAGCCGCGCAGGGCATCGGCCGCGCCTGTGCACGCGCGTTCGCGGCGGAGGGTGCGAAGGTCGTCGCGTCGGACGTCAACGAGGCCGGCGGCGCGGCACTCGCCCGCGACATCGCCGCGGCCGGCGGCACGGCGCAGTTCTGCGGCGCCGATGTCGGCGCGCGCGACGACGTGCAGCGGCTGGTGAAGTTCGCGGTCGATCATTTCGGCCGGCTCGACGTGATGGTCAGCAACGCCGGCATCGTGCACGCGGCCGAGTTCGTCGATCTGGCCGAAGCCGACTTCGACCGCGTGCTGCGCGTGAACCTGAAGGGCCCGTTCCTGTGCGGGCAGGCCGCGGCACGGCAGATGCTGGCGCAGCCGGCGCGCACGCTGCCCGGCGGCGGGTCCGCGCGCGGCGTGATCGTCAACATGTCGAGCGTCAACGCGGTGCTGGCGATCGCCAACCAGGTGCCGTACACGGTCAGCAAGGGCGGCGTCAATCAGCTCACCAAGGTGATGGCGCTCGCGCTGGCGCCGCACGCCATCCGCGTGATGGGGATCGGGCCGGGGTCGATCGCCACCGAGATGCTGAAGACGGCCGTGCTGACGAACGAGGCGGCGCGCACCCGCATCCTGTCGCGCACGCCGCTCGGCCGGCTGGGCGAACCGGACGAGATCGCGCGCATCGCCGTCTTTCTCGCCAGCGACGATGCGTCGTACCTGACCGGCACGACGGTCTATCCGGACGGCGGGAGGCTGGGGTTGAACTACACGATGTGACGCGCGCTCAATAGAA
Organism: Pseudomonadota bacterium; assembly: GCA_029777935.1. Next base: position 3,249 of record JAKORH010000258.1, on the reverse strand, counting down.
CACCGTCAGCACGCCGGTGAAGCCGTACAGATTGCGGCCGCCGATCTCGCCGCTGGCGTAGAAGCCCACCAGCGGCACGTCGCCGAGGTGATGCCGGATCAGGCCCAGTTCCTCCGACTGTTCGCCGAACATGTGGCTGCCGCGGCCGACACACGAGAAGTACAGCGCGCCGCGCCCGCCGCCGTCGCCGTGCTCGTCGAGGTGGTCGCGGATCTCGGCGCAGATGCGGATCAGGTCCTTGCGCGCGGCCGCTTCGTCGCGCGTGCAGAAAGCGAGCTTCTGCCCTTCCTCGATGTCGGCGGCGACGGCGACCGTGCCCTGGTTCGGATCGAGCGCGACCACGTGTCGCACCACGTAATCGGCGCGCGGCATGCGTTCGCGATAACCGTCCGCCTCCGGCTCGATGCCGACGAACAGTCCGCGCCGCCCGAGCGCGAGCAGCTGCTGCCGCACGCGCGCGAAATCCTCGCGCTCTTCGCCGGAGGCGAGCGGCACGCGCGCGCGGATGCCGGCGTCCTCGAGCAGCACATCGAACGCGGGCCGGCCGTCGAGCGTCTGGATCGTGTTGCCGCCCGCCCGCGTGACCTCGTGCCGGCGCGCGCCGGGCAGCGGATGCGCGCCCTGCGACACGCGCGACACCAGCTTCACGTCGGAGGAAAACACCGCGCCGGACAGGCCGCCGCTCAACGTGCGATCGGCGATCTGGCGCGTGCCGTGACGGCCGCTCGACAGGCCGCCGAACAGGTATTCGCTTTCGAGCTTGCCGGCCATGTCGAGCAGCAGTTCCGGCAGATCGAGCGTGCGCGGATCCGCATGCACCAGCGCGGTGTACGCGGCCTGCGCGCCGCTGTCGGTGCGCGTGCCCAGCGCCGGCGGCCGCTGTGTGCCTGAGAACACGTTGACGCTGCCGGGTGCGAAATGGCCGAGCATCACCGCCAGCGCGGGCTCGTCGACGTACTCGATGCCGGTGGCGCAGATGCCGACGCCGCTGGAGCCGACCCAGCTCGGAATGCCGGTGCGCGCCTTCAGCGTGGCGAGAATCTCGTCGAGGTTGGCCTGCAGCGGCTCGGTGACGTAGAGGAACCCGAGATTGGCGCGGCGCTCGAACTCACCGCTCGCGGCCTGCGCTTCGAGCTGCGCGAGGCACTGGCGCGTGGCTTCGGCCCAGTCGGTGTGCGCGGCGTGTGCGTGGCGGAATCGCATGCAGCCCTGGAACCTTTACGTTCTCAGCCCGGCGGACGCCGGCGACCTTTTGACTTCGCCGCCGCGGGCTTGTTCAACCTCTCCTTGTCGGCCTGCGCCGCGGCGGCGGCAGCCACCTTGGTGAACTGTTCCTGCAGCGTGCCCCACCACGCGGCCGGATTCAGCGGCAGCGTCGACGCGGCGTTCGACGCGGCGGCCTTCTTGCGCGCGCGCGCCGCCGACGGCTGCGGCGCGGATGCGGGCGGCATCGACGGCACGGGCGCGGGCTGCGGCGCCTCGCCCGGCCGGGTCATCGTCGTCATCATCGCGCCGCCGAACGAGCGCAGCGTGGCAATGGTGTTGCGCTGGACCTCGAGGCTCTGGATCGCCGTGCGCAGCATGTTGACGTTCAGGTTCAGCCACTGCTCGACCGCGCGCAGGTCGGCGATCCGCTTGTCGATCTCCTCCACGTCGAGCGTGGGCGCGATCATCGACGGCAGCGCCTGCGGCAGGTTCTGCGCGAACTGCACCATGCCCGACGGCGACGGCAGCGTCGGCAGGCCGGTCACGCCCCAGATCTTCTTCACCATGTCGAGGCTGTCGCTGAACGTGTCGGCAAACGGCAGGCTGCCGATGCCCAGCGCGTGCTTCTTGCTCATCCGCTTCCCTTCGTCGGCCGTTGCGCCAGCGGCGCCACGCGCTGTTCGATGGCACCGAAGATCGACCTGCCTGCCGCGTCGAACATCTCGATGCGGACCGTGTCGCCGAATTTCATGAACGGCGTCGACGCCCTGCCGTCGGCGATCGTCTCCAGACTACGCTTTTCAGCGATGCAGCAGTAGCCTCGGCTGCGATCGAGATTGGAGACCGTGCCGGAACCGACGATGCTGCCTGCGCCTACGTTGCGCGTGCGCGCGATGTGCGCGATCAGCCGCGGGAAGCCGAACGTCATGTCCTCGCCCGCGTTCGGCTCGCCGACCTTCACGCCGTTCCAGTGCACGGTCATCGGCAGATGCACCTTGCCGTCGTGCCAGGCGTCGCCGAGTTCGTCCGGCGTGACCGCCACCGGCGAGAAGCCGGTGGCCGGCTTGCTCTGGAAGAAGCCGAAGCCCTTGGCCAGTTCGCCCGGAATCAGGTTGCGCAGGCTCACGTCGTTGGCGAGCAGAAGCAGGCGGATCTGCCGGCCGCACTGCGCCGCATCGCTGCCCATCGGCACGTCGCCGGTGATCACCGCGACCTCGGCCTCGAAGTCGATGCCGAAGTCCTCCGACGCGCACGTGATGTCGTCGCGCGCGCCGAGCAGGTCATCGGAGCCGCCCTGGTACATCAGCGGGTCGGTCCAGAACGACGGCGGCATCTCGGCGCCGCGCGACGTGCGCACCAGCTCGACGTGGTTGACGTAGGCCGAACCGTCGGCCCACTGGTACGCGCGCGGCAGCGGTGCCATGCACTGCGCCGGATCGAACGCGAACGCGTGCCGGGTGCGGCCCTCGTTCAGCGCCTGGTACAGCTCCTCGAGCTGCGGCGCATGGAACGACCAGTCGTCGAGCGCCGTCTGCAGGCGCCCGGCGACGTGGGTGGCCAGATGCGCGGTGGCGAGATCGCGCGACACGACCGCGAGCTGTCCGTCGCGGGAGCCGTCGCGCAGCGTGGCGAGTTTCATCGTCTATTCTTGGCCGATTCGAGCCGTGCCTATCTTAGAACCTAACTCGGAATCCCCGCCGCGATCGTCGGGGATGCCGGGACTGGTGCCGGAGCCTGTCGGCGCCGGCCTGCGGTCGAACGTTGAAGTCCATCGATGAACCTGCGCGCCGATCCGCCTTTCGCATCGATCACCGCTCCGCGCGGCGGACTCGGCCGCGCGGGGATCGTGCTCGCAGTGTCGCTCGCGATGCACGCGCTGGTGTTCGCGCTCGGGCAGCGCGAGGCGCGGACCGCGCCGCTCGCATTCGGCGCACGCGACGCGATCGAAGTTGCGCTGCACGCGCCGCCGCAAGAAGGCGGATCGGACTCGCTGCCTGCACCGGCGGCGAACTCGGCGCCGCCGCCGCGCACGGCCCGCGGGCC
>JAKORH010000257.1 GCA_029777935.1 Pseudomonadota bacterium | reverse complement strand
GCGGCCTGAGCGCCCTGCGCGAGAGTAATCCTGCAAGCGCGCCGGGCCGTCCCAAGCGCGAAGCCCCGAGCGCGCAGCGCGACGGTAATCCTCTAAGCGCGCAGCGCGAGGGCAATTCCGTCAGCACGAATGACTTTCGTCATGCGCGCGCCGCCGCGCGATGACGGTGTCGTGACCAACGAGCGCTGCCGCCGGTGACCGCTGCCACTGCCGCTCGCGGCCGGGCGCGCCTACCGTACGCGCATCGCAATCGAGGCCGTGCGCGGCGGCGTGGAGGAACGCGCGATGAGCAGGACGGACCCAATGGCGAATCCCCGAGCGCGCAGCGCGAGGGTCGTGCCGTGAGCGCGCTGATCGGTGCGCTCACCGCGCTCGGCATCCCGAAGGATCCGGTGCTGCGCTACGACGCGGCGCTGCGCGCCGACAAGGTCCGCGTGATCGTCGACGGCGGCGCCGACGACATCAGGCATGCGCGCGACGTGCTGGCTGCCGCCGGCAGCAGCGGCCTGCAGTCGCATCCGAAAGCCGCATAGAAGGAGAAGAGCATGCAGCGCCACTTCCCGCTGTGGACCGCGGCCATCGTGCTGGCCGCCGCGCAACCGTCGCTCGCCGTCGCGGCGGCGCGAGGCGATGGGGCGTTGCCGCGCCGCGCCGAAGCAACGATGTGGTATCTCGCCGCCGGCGCGCCGCAGGGACATTTCCGTGTCGCGTACGGCGAACAGCAGCGCGTACATCCCGCCGCCCGCCCGACCGCATCCGTCCCGCTGCGCGCGGCACTGAATGACAAGAGCCCGCCCGCCGGCGGCGCGACGTCGCGCCGGTCGAGGTTCGCGCGGTACGCGGCACCGATGTGCGCTTCGCCTTCGGTGCCGGGTGAGTCCGCGTACACGTCGCGGGTCGAGCGCGGCTCCGTGGCGGCGAAGCACTCGCGCGCCCGCGCGCTGCGCGCTTCGTCTTCCTGCGGATCGGTCGACGCCGCGTTGATGTTGATTGCGCGCGGGGATCCGCGCGCTGCGTGTCAGTTGACCGCACTGGCACGAGTCGAACCCGCTGCCGCGCGAGTCGACGCCGAACTCTGTCCACCACGTCAAGGTCGAACCGGCCTCGAGAAGACGGCGACGTTCCAGCGATGTGAAGCTGCATCGAGCGGAACCGGGTGCTGCGTCGACGACCCATCGGCCGCCGGGGTGGACCGTTGCGGTCGTAATGGTTGACGCATTCACCTTGGAGGGACTCGATATGAAGAAGCGCTTGTCTATTCTTGCTTTTGCCCTGGGAGCACTCGGCTGCGCTCCCGCATTCGCGGCCTGCACGACCACGATCGGCGCGGTGATGTCGCTGACCGGCTCGCTGGGCGTGCTCGGTCAGAAGATCGCGCAAGGCGCCGAGCTCGGCATCGCGGATCTGAATGCCGCGGGCGGCGTCAACGGCTGCGAACTGAAGCTGTCGCTGCTGGACGACCAGACCAGCCCGTCGGTCGGCGTCGATGCCGCGAAGAAGCTGGTCGATGTGCAGCAGGTGCCCGCGATCGTCGGCGCGCTGTCCAGCGGCGTCAGCGCGGCGATCCTGACCTCGGTTACCGCGCCGAGCAAGGTCGTGCAGATATCGCCGGCGTCGACCTCGCCGACCTTCACCGAGCTGGCGCAGCAGGGCAAGACCGGCGGCTACTGGTTCCGCACCACGCCATCGGACGCGCTGCAGGGCGTGGCGATGGCCAAGGTGGCGCATGACGCCGGGCTGAAGAAGGTTGCGGTGATGTACCTGAACAATCCGTACGGCCAGGGCCTGAGCAGTGAGTTCACGGCGGCCTTCAAGAAGCTGGGCGGCACGGTGACCGAGGACGTCGTCTACAACCCGAGCCAGCCGTCGTACCGGTCCGAGGTCAACAAGGCGTCGAGCCCGGCGCCCGATGCGCTGTTCCTGATCGGCTACCCGGGCGACGGCACGACGATCGCGCGCGAATGGGTCGCCGCGGGCGGGCCGCAGAAGTTCCTGTTCCCGGACGGCCTCGAGTCGCAGGACTTCGTCAACGACGTCGGTGCCCAGTACATGAAGAACGTGCACGGCACCGCGCCGGGCTCGGACAAGACGCCGTCGCTGGCGACGTTCCAGTCCGAATACCAGAAGAAGTTCGGCTCGCTGCCGACCCAGGCCTATATCACGAACGCGTACGACGCCACCGTGCTGATCGGGCTTGCGATGGAACAGGCGAAGAGCAATACGTCGACTGCGATTCGCGATTCGATCCGCAAGGTCACCGATCCGAAGGGTGAAAGGATCTATGCCGGCGCGGCGGAGCTGAAGAAGGCCGCGCAGTTGCTGTCGCAGGGCAAGACGATCCAGTACGTCGGCGCGACCGGGCCGCTGCAGTTCGACAAGAACGGTGACGTGGCGGCGCCGATGCAGGTCTGGGGCGTGACGGCGCAGGGTAAGGTCGAGCCCACCGGCATGGTGACGGTCGCGCAGATCGACACCTTGCGCGTCGCGACCAAGTAACAACGGAGACCAACAACGAAAACACGTGGCCGGGCGGCGTGCGAGCGGCCGCCCGCCGCCGGAGACAGGAGTCATTCATGCTCGAAGTCCGCGATCTCGTCAAGGAGTTCGGCGGCCTGCATGCGGTGGACGGCGTGTCCTTCACGCTGTCCGCGCAGACCATCACCGGCCTGATCGGTCCCAACGGCGCCGGCAAGACCACGCTCTTCAACACCATCGCCGGGGTCTATCCGCCGACCTCGGGAACGATCTCGTTTCGCGGCCGGTCGATCGGCGGTTTGCCGCCGCACCGCATCTTCGACGCGGGGCTGGTGCGCACGTTCCAGATCCCGCGTCCGTTCGCCGGCATGACCGTGCTCGAGAACGTGATGCTGGTGCCGGCCCGCCAGGCGGGAGAACGGTTCTGGAACAACTGGTTCGCGCGCGCGCGCGTGCGTTCGCAGGAGAAGGGCGTGCGCGAACGCGCGCGCGAGGTGCTGCACTTCGTCGGGCTCGAATCCCTGGCGGGCGAATTCGCGAAGAACCTGTCCGGCGGCCAGCAGAAGCTGCTGGAGCTGGCGCGCGTGCTGATGGCCGAGCCGCAACTGATCCTGCTCGACGAACCCGGCGCCGGCGTCAATCCGACGCTGCTCGCGACCATCATGGACAAGCTGCAGGAGCTGCACGCGCGCGGCATCACGTTCCTGATCATCGAGCACAACATGGATCTGATCATGCAGCTCTGCAATCCGGTGCTCGTGCTGGCGCAGGGACGGCTGCTGCTCGAAGGCGCGCCGGAGGCGGTGCGCACCGATCCGCGCGTGCTCGAGGCGTATCTGGGCGGAGCGCTGGCATGAACGCGGCGCAGGCGGCGCCACATGTCGAACTCGCGCTCGCGGTGCGCGAGCTGGTCGCCGGCTACACGCCCGAGGACGACATCCTGCGCGGTGCGAACCTCGAAGTACGGCGCGGCGAGATCGTGACCGTGCTCGGACCGAACGGCGCCGGCAAGT
>JAKORH010000256.1 GCA_029777935.1 Pseudomonadota bacterium | reverse complement strand
TTGGTGGTGCTGGGCGCATTGGCATGGATGTTGGCAATCGTGGGCATCACCGAGAAGTCGCTGCTGGTGTGGCACGCATTGCACTGCGCGCTGGCCGCCGTGGGAATGTGGTTGGCCGGCTTGACCTGCCCGCTGAAGAAGTCCGTGCCCGTGTGACACTGCGAGCAGTCCCCCGTGGCCGGATGCGCCGCATCGGCCACTGCAAAGGTTCCGCCTCCGGCGGTCGGTCGAGTGTGGAACCCGGTGTATTGGGCGCCGCTGGTCAGGACGCGCGGCAGGATGGGGTACGCGCTCATCCCCATCCACGTCGAGTTCGTCTCGTGGCAGGTCGAGCACCCGTTCGTCATGCCGGCGTGGATCTGGGCGCTGCTGGGCTCGGGGGTAGCGAAGCCGCTGCCGGGCGGCATCTTCGCCGCCGACGCCGTGATCAGCCCGGTGGGTGTCGACCCGAGGTGGCAGCTCTCGCACTTGGTCGAACTCGGAATGTGCGAACCCGGCCCCATGGGCGAGGTCGGCGGCATCACCACGATGCTGCCGATGCCGTAGAACGATGCGCCGGTGATGTTCGGCCCGTGGCAGGCGTCGCAGCCACTCGTGATGCCGCTGTGGCTCATCTGCGCGTTGGCGAACGTCGTGCCGCCCATCGAGGCCGCGCCGCTCGCTGGGATCGACATCGACGGAATCGCGTTGGCGTGGCAGGTTTCGCACGGCGCGGTGGTCGGAATGTGCGGCGGGACGAGTCCCGCGTTCGTCTTCGGCGTCACGCCGATGAAGCTGCCCGGGCCGATGTTCGGTCCGTGGCACGTGGCGCAGCCGCTGATGATCCCCGCGTGGCTCATGCGGCCGCCGGCGAACGTGGTCGCGCCGACGCTGGCCGCGCCCGAGGCCGGAATCAGCGTCGCCGGCACGTTGGCGTGGCAGCTCTCGCACTTGTCGGTCGACGGAACATGCGGCGGCACGCTGCCCGCGTTCGAGACGATGCGAACGCCGTAGAACGTCGAGGCCACCGCGGCCGCGTGGCACTGCGCGCAGTTGCCGGTGTAGCCGGTGTGATCCATCTGCCCGCCGGAGAACGACTTGTAGCCGCTGGCGATCGCGGACTGGTGGCAGGTCTCGCACTTCGACGACGGCAGCGTCGGGATGTGATTGGCCGGCATCCCCTGCGCGATCTTGCCGTCGTGGCAGCTCGAACAGCTCCACGAGCCGAGGTTCGCCGCCTGGTGATCGAACCACTTCACCGGCAGGAAGCCGCTGGTGCCGTGGCATTGATCACACGATGCCGTTGTCGGGACGTGGCCGGCCGGCTTGCCCGGCGCGCGCGTGCCGTCGTGGCAGGTCGCGCAGGTCCCTGGCGCCACGCCGACGTGATCGAAGCGCGCGCCGCCGAAGGTCTGCGTCGAGTGGCACGCGTCGCACTTCTGTGCCGTCTGCACGTGATTGAACGGCATCGACAGCGCGCCGCGCGGGTTGTTCGCCACGTGGCAGTCGCCGCAGGCGTTCGGCGTGCCCTTGAAGATGCCCTTGATGTGACATGTCTCGCACCGGACCTGCTCGTGGGCGCCGGTGAGCGGGAAACCGGTCGTCAGGTGGTCGAACTGCGTGCGTTGCGCCAACGCCGTTCCGCTGAAAGCCGTCAGCAGCGCACCGAACAGCGCGATCAGCGCGACCGCGCGCCACGACAACCCACGAACCAGTCGCTGCATCATTGGATCGCTTCCGGCGCGGGATGCACGAAGCCGCGCGCCGCCAGCGCCACGCCGCGTGCCGCGGGAATCAGAGGCCACCGCAGATCCGAATTGCCCGCCGGACGGCCGACTCGCGAGCGGATCTTGCGGAACGATTCGGTCACATGGCACTGCTCGCACTGCCGGCCGAAGCTCGACTCGTGCACGTCGTCCTTCGCATGGCACGCGTAGCACGCGCTCGATGCCGTCACGCGGCCTTCGGCCGGCCTGCTGTGGCAGGCCGAGCAGGCCGCGCCCTTGTGCTTGCCGTCGAGCGCGAATTTCGTCTGCCGGTCGTGATCGAACGTCCAGGCTTTCCACGAGCGCACGTTGTGGCACTGCTCGCAGGCGGTGCCGAGCGTCTTCTTGTGGTGATCGTCCTTCAGGTGGCAGGCGCTGCACTGCCGCTGCGCGTCCTTGAAGCGCTTGCCGACGTGGCACTTGGCGCAATCCAGCGGCGCGTGCTTGCCCAGCAGCGGGAAGCGCGTCAGGCCGTGATCGAACTTCGCCACCGACTTCCATTCGCTGTCGACGTGGCACTGCGCGCAGTCCTTGCCCTGCTGGCCCTCGTGCTTGTCGTCCTTGCGGTGGCACGCGAAGCAATCGGTCGCGGTATTGCGGAAGCTCCTGGCGTCGCGATGGCAGTCGGCGCATTTCACCCTGGCCGCCCCGTGCGCGCCGTGCAGCGGAAACCTGGTGCGCGCATGATCGAAGCGCGTCGTCTTCCAGTCGCGCTCGGTGTGGCAGTCGCCGCACGCCTCGCCCAGCGTGCGCTCGTGCTTGTCATCCTTGCGATGGCAGCCGATGCACTGCGTCGGCGCCTCCTTGAACAGCGTGCTCAGGTGGCAGCTCTTGCACTCGGTGTCCAGGTGCTTGCCCAGCAGCGGGAACTTCGTCTTGCCGTGATCGAAGCGGCCCTTCTCCTTCCACCCGCGCTCGTTGTGGCAGGCCGCGCAGTTGGTGCCGAGCGTGCCCTTGTGCTTGTCGTCCTTCGCATGGCAGTCGTTGCACGCGGTCGACAGGTGGTCCTGGTACAGCGGGCCGGTGTGGCAGCTCTCGCAGCGCGCCGCGCGGTGCTTGCCGGCCAGCGCGTACTTCGTATCCGTGTCGTGATTGAAGGTCGTCTTCTTCCAGTCCTGCGTGCCGTGGCAGGTCTCGCACTTCTCGCCGAAGCGGCCCTTGTGCTGCTTGTCGTCCTTGCGATGGCAGGCGACGCATGCCATCGGCGTGTCCTTGAAGTTCTCGGCCTTGTGGCAGGACTCGCACCTGGCGTCGATGTGCTTGCCGGTGAGCGCGAAGCGCGTCTTGGTGTGATCGAAACGAGTCTGCTTCCAGCCGGTCTCGGTGTGGCAGTCGGCGCATTTGGGGCCGAGCGAGCCCTTGTGCTTGTCGTCCTTGCGATGGCAGGCCACGCACTCCTGCGGCGCGGCGCGGAACTTCTTGCCGCTTTCGTGGCACTTGTCGCATTCGACGCGCGCGTGTCCGCCGCGCAGCGCGAAATCGGTCTGCGCGTGGTCGAACGTCTTGCGGTCGAACTGGGCGATCCGCACGTCACGACCCTTGTGCTCGGTGTGGCAGGCGCGGCATGCCTGCGGCTTCTGGCGGCCGTGGAATCCGGTGTGCTGGCGCACGTCCTGCCCGACCTCCTTGTGGCAGTCCATGCACAGCCGGTCCTGCGCGGCGCGATCGAAGCGGACGTGGCACTTCTCGCATTGCCCCTCGACCTTCGCATGACCTTCGATCAGCGGGCCGGGACTGAGCGCGGATTCGAGCGACTGCGCGCCGGCCGACCCGGCCGCGAATGCGAGCGCGAGCAGGGCCAGCCATCGCGCCCCGATCACCCACTGCCGCCGCGGCAGTCGCAGAGTCTCGGCAGCCACGCTGCGGCTCAATAGGCGTGCACGGCGACGACATGGACGACTGCGGTCACGACCATGATGAAGACGAACGGAATGTGCAGCACGTGCCAGAGCGAGAACAGGCGGTCGTAGACGCTGAACTGCGCCACGCGCACGACGCTGGTCAGATAGGCGTGCAACATCTTGCGCGCGCGGCGCCGGCGGTCGTTCATGTCGCCGCGGTGCCAGCTTCGCTCGAGCCCGAGCCGGGCGACGACGGCGTCGAGCTCGCGCGCGCACTTGCGATAGGTCCGCCACTGCTGGTACGGCAGAGCGACCACGTGCTTCAGATCGCCGCGCCAGCCGGGCGCGCTCTGCAGCGCCCTGGCCTCGAACGCGAACAGGCGCTGTTCGACCGAAGGCGCGAAGTGAAAGCGCGACTTCACCGCGTCGTGCTGCAACCCCGCGGCGGCCTGCAGTTCTCGCAGCGTGGTCTTCTCGCCCAGCAGCCCGCGATGGATGTGCGCGTAAAGGAAACGGCCGACCACGCCGCTGGACGAGACCACCAGCATCGACAGCAGCGCCACCGCGGCATTCATCGACCCGAACCGAAATGCACAGTGCACCAGGATCACGAGCGGTCCGCCGATGCCGCACACCATGTGGAACACGAACCAGTACTTGGCGGGCCCCAGCACGCGCAGGAAGCGCACGTGCTTGCGCAGCGGATACAGGAACAGCGCCAGCATCATCGAGCCGCCCGCCACGCCGAGCCAGTAACCGAGGCTGGAAGTCGGACGCAGATGACCGAGGCGACTCAACTCCCAGGCGCCCGCCACGAGCAGCGCGAGCACGACATAGATCGGACCATCGCCGAATCGCGCGCGCGCTTTCGGCGACGCGGCCACAGTTCTGCTCGCGCGAGCCGGTGCGCCGCCGACGGCGATCCCTTCCTGTGCTACCACCTTCATGCCTCGATCTTTCTTGTCCCAGCGAAAAGCCAATCGTCGAAACGCCGCACCCAAAGGCGCGGCGCCAAGGTTGTCCGCGTGCAATACGATCGTAGTCTGCCGCGCGGTCCAACAAGCGGAGGATAGCCACGGGACGCGACACGCGGCATCGAGCAAAGGGTCTATCTGATTGGTGGGAAACGTCCCCATCGAATCGCCCCTATTTGGGCTGGAAGTGAAAAGCCGGCCTCACCAACACGAGGTATCTTCGCAGCCATCCCAGATGAACCCTTCGATGTCCCTGCTCGTCTACGCCGCGCTGATCGCGCTTGTGGTCGGTTTTTACCTGTTTCGCCGCCGGCGGCTCGAGCGCGCCGCTGCACAGAAGCTCCAGGAGTCGATCGAGTCCGGACTGACCGAGCCGCCGTCGCTGCATCCGGTCGTCGATCCTGTGCGCTGCGTCGGCTCGAAGTCGTGCATCAGCGCCTGCCCTGAGCACGCGCTCGGTTTCGTGAACGGCAAGGCCGCGCTGGTGAACCCTTCCGCCTGCATTGGCCACGGCGCGTGCGCGGCCGCCTGCCCGCTCGACGCGATCACGCTCGTGCTCGGCACCGAACGCCGCGGCATCGACATTCCGCAGGTGAAGCCGAACTTCGAGAGCAACGTGCCCGGCATCTTCATCGCCGGCGAACTCGGCGGCATGGGGTTGATCCGCAAGGCCGCCGAGCAGGGCAAACAGGCGATCGACTCGATCCGCGCGCGCAGCGGCAACGGCGGCAGCCTGGATGTGGTCATCATCGGCGCGGGCCCGGCGGGCCTGTCGGCGGCGCTCGCAGCCAAGGAGCACGGCTTGCGCTACCAGCTTCTCGAGCAGGAGGACTCGCTCGGCGGAACGATCTTCCACTATCCGCGCAACAAGGTTGCGATGACCGCCCCGGTGAAGCTGGCGATCATCGGCCAGTTCAAGGTGGGGGAGATCAGCAAGGAGAAGCTGCTCGAGTTCTGGCACGGGGCGGTGCAGCGCGCCGGCATCGAAATCCGGTTCGGCGAGCGCATGGACACCATCGAGCGGCGCGGCGACGACGGCTTCGTCGTGCGCACCAACAAGGGCGAATACCCGTCTCGCTCGGTGCTGCTGGCGATCGGGCGGCGCGGCACGCCGCGCAAGCTCGGCGTGCCGGGCGAGGAAAGCGCGAAGGTGATGTACCGGCTGGCCGATCCCGAGCAGTACCGCGGCAAGGCGGTGCTGGTCGTCGGCGGCGGCGACAGTGCGCTGGAGGCGGCGCTGGCGCTGGCCGATGAGCGCGGCACCGACGTCACGCTGTCGTATCGCGGCGAGGCGTTCTCGCGCGTCAAGGCGAAGAACCGCGAACGGCTGCAACAGCAGCAGGCCGCGCGCCGCATCCGCGTACTGATGTCGTCGAACGTCAAGGCCATCCTGCCGGAGCACGTCGTGCTCGAGTGCGAGGGCGAGGAAAAGCGCTATCGCAACGACGCGGTGATCGTGTGCGCCGGCGGCGACCTGCCCATCCCGCTGCTGCAGCGGATCGGCATCGCGTTCGAGACCAAGCGCGGCACCGTGTAGCGCGGCTGCGCGCCGCGGCCGCAAACGGGGAAGCTTCCTACTTCCGCCCGGCGCACCCGGCTGCTACAAGACGGCCGGATCAACGTTCAGCCGCCGCATCGTGTCTGTCGCCCGTCGACTCGCGCGCGTCGCCGCGCTCGCGCTGCTGTGCGCGGCGCAGGGTGCGGGCGCGCAGATCTACGCCGGCACCGACGCCAACGCCACGCCGATCCTGTCGAACTTCCCGAGCGCCGCGACACCCGAGCTGATCGTTCCTGCCCCCGGCGCCGCGCCGGCCGCGGCGATCGGCGCGCCCGCTGTGCCGCCGCGCGCGGAGCGGGCCGGCGCCGCCGCGCGGATCGACCCCCTGGTGAGAAGCGTCGCCGAGACGACGTCGCTGCCGCCGCGATTGCTGCACGCGGTGATCGCGGCCGAATCGGGCTACGACGCGCGCGCGGTGTCGCGCGAGGGCGCGGTCGGACTGATGCAGCTTATGCCGGCCACCGCGCGCCGCTTCGGCGTCGTCGACGCGTTCGATCCGCAGCAGAACGTCAGCGGCGGCGCCGCGTACCTGAAGTGGCTGCTCGACCGCTTCGACGGCGATCTCGAGTTGACGCTCGCCGCGTACAACGCCGGCGAAGGCGCGGTCGCGCGCGCGGGCAACCGCGTGCCGCCGTACGCGGAGACGCGCGCGTACGTGCCGCGGGTGCTCGACCTGATGCGCCGCGCGGCGCTGTATTGACACCAGGCCGCGGCGTTCAGGCGCCGTCGGCGGCCGGGGCCGGCGCCGCCGGCTCGCCCGCCGCGCCACCCGCGAACAGCCGTGACACGCTCCCCGGCCGTTCGATCAGTCCGCTCTCCAGCGCGACCAGCGTGAGTTCGGCAACGTTGCGCAGGCCGAGCTTGCGCATCACGCTGGCGCGGTGCTTCTCGATCGTCTTCGGGCTGACGTTCAGGTACGCCGCGGCCGCGCGATTGGTGTGGCCCTCGGCGATCAGCTTCAGGGTGCTCCGCTCGCGCGCGGTCAGCCGCTCCCACGGCCCGGCGGTGAACGCGCGCGCCTCCGGTTCCGCGCCAAGCCGCAGCGCGTCGACCAGATGGCCCGAGATGTCGGCGCTGAGAAAGCGCTTGCCGGCGGCCACGCTGCGCAGCGCGAGCTCGAGTTCGTCGTACGAGGCGTCCTTCAGCAGGTAGCCGTCGGCGCCCGCGCGCAGCGCTTCGCGCACGTACTCGGTGGTCTTGTAGGCGGTCAGAGCGAGGATGCGGACCTGCGGCAAGCGCCGCTTGATCTGCGCCGTTGCTTCGATGCCGTTCATGCCCGGCATCGACAGGTCCATCAGGATCAGGTCGGGCGCCAGTTCCAGCGCGCGGCGGACGGCCTCCTTGCCGTCGCGCGCCTCGCCGACGACCTCGAAGTCCCGCAGCGTCGACACCAGCGACCGCAGCCCGTGGCGCAGCAGGCCGTGATCCTCGACGATCAGCATTCGCTTCTTCATGGCGTGGCCCGTCCGGAAGAACCGCTGTTGCCGTTCGGCGCCGTTCCCGAACGCGGGATCGGCACCGTCCCCCGTGGCGCGATGAAGATGAAGCGCCACTCCTCGTAGCTCTGCGCGCCGGCGAACTGCGTGTAGCGCAGCGGAAAGTTCGCGGCCTTCAGCGGCGTGCCCTGCGCCGGCGAATACACGCCGACGATGCCGCCGCCCTGCCGCAGCAGCACCAGCTCGCCGCCGGTCATCGGGTCGGGGTACAGCCGCCGCAGGTGACGCACCGGCCGCGGGAAGCGGTCGTCGGCCAGCAGCACGTCGAGCGACGGCGGCAGCGCGCGTGCGCGTCCGAAGCCGGCGCGCCAGTACGACTCGATCGCGTGGCGGTACTGGTCGCCGACGAACAGCAACTCCGTCTCCCGCTCGCGCTGGCGCGCGGTGCTCCACACCTCGGCCGCCAGCGCGGCCGCGAGCCCCGACAGCGCGATGAACAGCAATACCGCCAGCAGCACGATGCCGCGTTCACTTCGCATCGGGCGCCTCCTTCTGCGCGGCGCTCTTCACGTCGTACACGGCGCCCTGCGTCGGATCATCCGGCGCGACCACGACCCAATCGGACTTGTCGGTGATCGGGTCGGGCGGAATCGCACGCAGATACCTTCTGCGCACCAGCTCGTCGAGCGTGTCGGGATAGCGGCCCACGTCGCCGTAGAACTTGTCGATCGCGTCGCGCATCGTTGCCAAGTTCTGCCGCTGCACGGACCGCTTGCCGTTGTCGATCGCATGGAAGTAGCGCGGCACGGCGATCGTCACCAGCAGCGCGATCAGAGCCAGCACGATCGACAGTTCGATCAGCGTGAAACCGGGGATCGAGGATCGAGGATCGAGGATCCAGCGGGCCGGCAGCGCACGTTGGCGACAAATCTCGCGCCACGACGTCAACTCAATCCTCGATCCTCGATCCTCGATCCTCATTTCACCAGTCCTTGTACGCCACCCCATTGCTGCCGATGCGCGTGGAGCGCGAGGCGACGTCGAATACGTCATCGCCGGGGTGCGGGTCGTCGGGCGGGCTGTCGTAGCTGCGCGTGGCCCATTGCTGCGGCGGCGGACCCGACGGATCGGGCGCGAACGGGTCGGCCGGCACGCGGCGCAGGAAGACGAGCCGGTGCTCGGTGCCGTTCGCGTCGCGCGTGCTCGTCACGCCGTCGACCAGCGCCGCGAGCGACGGCGGATAACCCGAGTCCATCGGGCTGCGCGGGATCTGGCCGAGGTCGGCCGCAGCCTTGTAGGCGTCGATCGCACCGCGGATCGTGCGCAGCGCCGTGCGCAGCTCCGATTCGCGCATGCGCGTGGCCGTCACCTCATACAGCGGCAGCGCGGCCAGCGCCACCAGTCCGACCAGCGCCAGCGTCACCACCAGCTCGATCAACGTGAAGCCGCGGCTGCGCATCGCCCGGCCTCAGTTGCCGACCCGCAGCGTCAGCGGCTCGGGCGCCACCAAGGCGCTGGCGCCGGCAGCGTCCTTCAGTTCGAAGCGCGCCACCGCGACCCGCGTCTGCTCGCGCGGCACGCGGCCGGCGAAGTGCAGGTTCAGCAGCGCGCCCTGCCCGTGCAGCGACAACGCCGGATTGCCCTTGACCTCGATCCGCACCGTGCCGCCGGCGCGGTCGACGACCGTCTCCAGCGATGCGCCGCTGGCGGAGCCGAAATCCGCCAGCTCGGCGTCGAGGTAGGTCACGACCAGCGGATCGAAGCGGATCGCGAGCGGCAACGCCGGCAGATCGCGGTCGGCCTTCACCATCACGCTGACCTGGAACTCGCGTCCCAGCTTCGCGCTCGCCGGCCCCTGCAGCGTCAGCTCGAAGTCCCGCGCGGCGCCGCCGCTCGAGGCGGGCGCCGCCGGGACCGGCAGCGGTAGCGGCGCTGGCGCTGCCGGGGGTGCGGCGGGATGCGGCTGCGCCACCGGCACGTTCGGCGCCGCTGCAGGAACGACGGGACGGCTCGGCGCCGTGATCGCCACCGGCATCGCGCCCGCGGCGCCGACCGGATCGAGCCGCAGCGGGTTCTCGCGCATCGCCGATTCCGAGCCGGAATACATGTTGCGGTAGCGGCCGTCGGCGACTGCCTGCGCGCGCACGATGTGCGGCGTGATCGAAAGGATGATCTCCTTCTTCGTCCGGTCGCGGTTCTCGCTGCCGAAGAGATGGCCGAGCAGCGGCAGTTCGCCGAGGCCCGGCACCTTGCTGGCAGAGCGGCGGTCCTCGTCGCTGATCAGCCCGCCGAGGATCTGCGTCTCGCCGTCGTGCAGCCGCAGGCTGGTCGACGCGTTGCGCGTGCCGATCTGGTAGGCGAGCGACCCGCTCTTGTCGTCCTTGATCGTCTGCACGATGTTGCTGACCTCGAGGTTCAGCTTGATGCCGATGTCGCTGTCGAGATAGACGTTGGGCTCGACCTCGAGCTTGATGCCGACGTCGATGTACTGGATCGAGCCGGTCACGACCGCGCTGCCGCTCTGCACCGGCGTCACCGAATTGGTGATCACCGGCACCTTGTCGCCGATCAGGATCTTCGCCTTCTCCTTGCTGCGCGCGCGCAGCCGCGGGCTGGCGAGCAGGTTCGCCTCCGAGGTCTGCAGCTGCGCATTGATGCTCGCCTGCAGCGCGCTGATCTGGAGCTGGTTGAACGTCAGCGCGCGCAGGCCGCCGACCGTGCTGGCGCTGTCCGGGGTCGCGAGCGTGACGCCGCCGGGCCAGGCGATGCCGAGGTTGGTCAGGCGATCGCGCGAGACCTCGAGCACCTGCACCTCGAGCATCACCTCCGCGTCGGCCATGTCGTTGGCCAGCACGAGCTTCTCCGCCACCGCGATCGCGTCAGGCGTGTCGCGGATCACCAGCGTGTTGGTGCGCTCGTCGATCGCCACGTCCTTGATCTTCAGGATCGTCTTCAGCACGTTCTGCATGTACTTGGCGTCGACGTTCGACAACTGGAACGTGCGCACCCGCAGGTCCTGGTATTCCTTCTGCTTGGCCGCGGTGGCCGGGTAGATGAACAGCGTGTTGGCGTTCAGCACCTTCTTGTCGAGCTGGTTCTGCAGCAGGATCAGGTCGACCGTGTCCTCGACCGACGCGTCGCGCACGAAGATCGTCGTCTTCAGGTCCGCGCGCACGTCGCGGTCGAGAATCACGTTCAGCCCGGTCGTGCGCGACAGCGCCTCGAACACCATGCGCACGTTGGCGTCGCGAAACTGCAGCGTCACCGGCTTCTTCATCACCGAGGCGGCGGCGTTGCGCGCGTCCTTGTCCGCGGCCGCCTGGTCGATCCGCTCCTGCATCTGTGCCAGCGCGCGCGTGACCTCCTTGTTGGCCGGCGCCTCGGCGGCGGCGAGCCGCAGCCGGTCGCGCGCGGCCTCGAGGTTGCCGCCGGCGGCGATCTTGTCCGCTTCCGCGATCGCCGCGCGCTGGCGCTGCTCGTCGTCGAGCGCGGCCAGCGCGCGCCGCACCGGCTCGTTGACGGGGTCGTACTTCAGCGCGAGTGCGAACTGCTCGCGCGCGGCGGCCGCATCGCCGGCGACGCGCGCCGCGTTCGCGCGCTCGACCGCGGCGGCGACCAGGCGCGCCTGCTGGTTCAGGTAGTCGACCCGGTAGCGCGCGTTGGTCGGATCGAGCCGCATTGCCTGGTCGAACTCCGCGAGCGCGCGTTCAGTTTCGCCGCGCGCCGCGTACTCCATGCCGCGCGAGTACGCCTGCTGCGCAGCGCAGCCGCCCAGCAGCGCGGCGACCGCCGCTGCCGCAGCGGCGAGCAGCGCGATCCGCAGCGTGCTCATTTGCTCCCTCCCGCGACCGCGAGGCTCTGCTGCTGATTCAGCGGCAGATAGGTGAGCACGATGGCCGACTCGCTCAGCGACTCGACCCGGTAGGTGCCGTCGATCACGTCGCCCGCCGAAACCACGAGCAGCGCGTCGCCCTTGGCGATGAACGCGGCCGGCTTCGCGGCCCCCTTCTCCAGCAGGCCGACGAAGGAGAACGGCAGCGGCGGCGCGGTCGGCGCCGGCGGCGGCGGCGCGACGGCCACGGCCGGCGGCGGCGCGGGCGGAGGCGGCGGCGCGAACGACGGCGCGATGAACGGATCGGCCGCCGGCTTGTCTGCGATCGGCGCGCGCAGCGGCAGTGTCAGCGGTGCGGCCACCTCCGTGCGGGGTGCACGCGCCGCGCCGCTCGCGCGCAGCACCGGCTCGCTCATCGCGACCTGCGCATCGCGCGGCGCGAACGCAGAGGCGAGCGCGAAGGCGCCCGCGCCCGCTGCCAGCAGCAGCGGCCACCGCCACGGCGGGATCGCCGCATTCGCCGCCGCACGGCGCGACAACGGGAACGGGCGCGAGGGCTGCGCCGCGGGCGCAAGCGCGTTGACGCTTCGGGGCGCGGGTGCGGTGGTCATTCAGTCCTCGCGGTAGGTGAGCGTCAGGTGGATGCGCGCGTCGACCGTGTCCTTCGCCACGCCGGCGGCGGTGCTGCGATCGAGCCGCAGGTCCTTCAGGCTCGCGTGCGGCAGTTCGTTCAGCGCCGCCGCGACGAAGGCCCGCACGCCGCCATAGCTGGCGCGCACCGGCAGCACGACGTCGTAGGTCGCCAGCCCGAGATCGGGCCGGCGCGCGGTCGAGTAGTCACCGCGCGCGAGCGTGATGCGCTGCTCGCGGGCGATGCGGAACAGCCGCCGCAGGTCGTCGACATTGCGGTCCGGCGTCGGGAACCACGCGCGGAACTGCGCCAGTTGCGCGGCCGGGTCCGATGGCAGCGAGGCGCGCTCGCCGTGCCGGCGCGCGCGTTCGGCAGCGGTCTGCGCCGCGAGGGCTTCCGTCTGCGCTTCCATCCGCGGCGCGAGCCACGCCGCGGCGGCGGCGAGCGCCAGCAGCGCGAGACCGGCCGCGCCGGCGGCGCCGAGCGCGGGCCGCGTATTCCAGCGCAGCGCGAGCCAGTGGCGAATTCGTTCGACGCGCGTCATCGTGCGGCCTGCCTCGCGCCCGGCGCGTTGCCGCCGGTCCAGCGTGCCTGGATGCGGAAGCGCATGGGCGTGCCCGGCTGCTGCGCCTGAATCTGGTGCGACACCAGCACCACGTCGGCGAGCGGCGGCTGCTTCTGCAGAGCGGCCAGCAGGTCGAGCATCGCATCGGCATTGCGCGCGTCGGCGGTGATCTGCAGCGACTGGCGGCCCGCGATCGGCTCGACCGCGAGCAGCGCGATGTCCCTGGTCGGCACGCCCTCGAGCGCCGCAAGCAGGATGCCCCACGGCGCGGTGAGTTCGGCCGCGACGTCCTGCGCGCTGCGCAGGCCGCGCAGCGGCGCGCCGGCTGCCGCCGCATGCGGCCGGACCGAGGTCGCCACGCGCAGCAGCTCGTCGCGCTGCTGCTCGCGCTCGCGCCATGCCGGCGCAAGCTGCAATGCGCCCGCAGCCGCTGCCGCCACCCCGGCCAGCAGCAGTACCCGGCCGGCGCGGCGCGCGGCGGGCGCGGCGACGAAATCGAGAGCGAGACGCGCCGGAAGCATCGGTCAGCCAGCCGTCCAGGCCGGGGGCGGCACGCGCCGCCACGGGCCGTCCTCGTCGCCGCCGCCGTCCGCGTCGAGCAGATAGTCGATCGCAGCGCCGCTGTCTTCGCCGCGCGTGCGCAGCGCGCCCGCGGCGGCGCGCGCCAGTTCGCCGGCGCCGGTGCGTCCCAGTTCGAAGCGCGTGGCCGCGATCGCGCCGGCGGCGAGCAGCGCAATCTGCGCGCCGTCTCCGCGTCCGACCGCGAGCACCGCGCGCCTGCCCCCGAGCCGCTTGCGCTGTGCGTTGAACACCGCCACGAGTTCGCCGGTCATCGACGCCGGCGCGAGCCCGAACTCCTGCACCGCGGCGAGCAGTCGCTGCGCGAGCGCGCGCGCGATCGCCATCGCGAACGGCGCGCCGCCGCGCTGCGCCTGCCAGCTCACGACGAGCGCCTCCGCATCGGTTCCGGCGACATCGGCAAGCGCCGCGGCGATCGCACGCTGCGCGAGCGCCGGCTTGAGCCGAGCCAGGTCGACTGCGACGACGTCGTAGACGACCCACGCGTCGGCGAGCACGAGGTCGCAGCGCAGGCCGCGCAGGCTGCCGCCCGCCTGCGCCTGCAGCGCGCGCAGTGCCTCCTCGAGCGCGGCGAGCAGCGCGGCGCTGCGGTCGCCGTCCGGCGCGGCGCCGATATCCGCGCGCGCAGCGCCGTGCCGGCGCGTGCCGCGCGCGCTCAGCAGTTCGACCGCCACGCTGCGCGTGCCCGCGTATGCGCGCACGCGCCGGGTCCAGCGCCTCGCGAGGCGCTCAATCCAGCGTCGTGACACGGTTGATCTCCTCGAACGTCGTCTCGCCGGCGAGCACGGCATCGACCGCCGCCTCGCGCAGCGAGCGGTAGTGCAGTTCGCGCGCGGCGCCCTTGATCTTCGCGAGCAGCGCGCGCTCCGACAGCAGGTCGCGCAGCGTGTCGTTCATCGGCAGCCGCTCGGCGATCGCCTTGCGGCCCTTGAACCCGGTGCCGCGGCAATGCGCGCAGCCGGCGCCGCACGCGAGGCGCGCATTCTTCGACTGCGCGGCGCCCACCGCCGAGCGCGCCAGCAGCGCGGGCGACGGCGCATACGGCTGCAGGCAGTGGCGGCAGTTCAGCCGCACCAGCCGCTGCGCGACGATGCCCGACAGCGCGGACACGAAGCTGTACGTGTCCACGCCCATGTTGGTGAAGCGGCCGATCACGTCGAACACGTTGTTCGCGTGCACGCTGGTGAAGACCTGGTGCCCGGTCAGTGCCGCCTGTACCGCGATCTGCGCCGTCTCCGGATCGCGGATCTCGCCGACCATGATCTTGTCCGGATCGTGGCGCAGGATCGAGCGCAGCCCGCGTGCGAAGGTCAGCCCCTTCTTCTCGTTGACGGGGATCTGCAGCACGCCCGGCACCTGGTACTCGACCGGGTCCTCGATCGTGATGATCTTGTCGAGCCCCGTGTTCACTTCGGTCAGCGCCGCGTACAGCGTGGTGGTCTTGCCGCTGCCTGTGGGACCGGTGGCGAGCAGCAGCCCGTGCGGCGCGCCGGCGATGGCGCGGATGAACTGCAGCGTCTCTTCGTCGAAGCCGAGGCTGTCGAGGCGGATCGCGCCCTTGGTGCGCGCCAGATGGCGGCGGTCGAGGATGCGCAGCACCGCGTCCTCGCCGAACAGGTTCGGCATCACCGACACGCGCACGTCGATCTCGTGGCCGTCGACCGCGACCTTGATTCGGCCGTCCTGCGGAACGCGCCGCTCGGCGATATCGAGTTCGGCGACGACCTTGATCCGCGACAGCGCCTGGTGCGCGGCGTCGAGGCCTTCGATCGTGCGGATCGCGACCAGCACGCCGTCGAGCCGGTACTTGATCGTCAGCCCGTTGGCCTGCGTCTCGAAGTGGATGTCGCTCGCGTCCGACTTCAGCGCGTCGTGGATGGTCGAATCGACCAGCCGCACGATCGGGCTCGCCTCGGCGCTGATGTCGGCGATCGACACCGACAGCGCCTGCGACGCGCGCGCCGCGCCCGATGCATCGGCGATGCCGACGGTCTCCATCGCCCGCAGCGAGCGCTCGGCGATCTGCAGGAACGCGCGCAGGTCGGCGTCGGCCGCCAGCGCCCATGTGACCTGCGCTGCGCCGCGCGCGCGCAGGCGGTGCGCGGCCCACGCGCGCGTGCGCGCGTCGAGCGGATCGGTCAGCACCAGCCAAACTTGGTCGCCGCAGCGCAGGGCCGCGCACTGGCGCTGCGCGGCTTCGACGAAGCTCACCAGGTCGAACGCCGGCGCGGCCTCGCGCAGCCGCGGCATCGGCGCCGGCGCCAGATCGAAGTGGTCGGCCGCGAGCCGAACGAACTGCTCGTCGGGCAGCGCGAGCGCCTGCGCGAGCCAGTCGATCGCGCGCTGCGAGGGGCCGGCGTGCGCGAGCGCCTCGCGCACCAGCGCCTCGGTGAGCGGCGTCTCTTCGCGGCCGATCGCGGTCAACGTCGCCTCCTACTGCAGGCCCGCGGCCAGTTCGAAGATCGGCATGTACATCAGCACCACGATGCCGCCGATCACCAGTCCGATGAACACCATCAGCGCCGGCTCGACCAGGCGCGCCGTCACGTCCATCGAGCGCGCCAACCCGGCTTCCTGGAACGACGCGATCCGCTCCAGCGTCGCGGCGAGCTTGCCGGTGCGGCTCGCCACTTCGAGCATGCGCTGCGCGACCACGTCGGCCACGCCACTGGCGGCCATCGCGGCTCCGATCGACTGTCCTTCCGAGATCGCGGTCAGCGCGGCGGAGATCGACCTCTGGTCCTCCGGCGTCAGCAGCGCGCTCGCCATTGCGAGCGCGCGCAGGGCGGGGAAGCCGCCGCCCACCAGCATCGACGCGGTCCGGTAGAACTGCGCCTGGCGGAACAGCCGGATCAGCGGTCCGATCAGCCACAGGCGTTGCATCCCCGCGAGTCGCCAGCCGCTGCGGCGCGCGCGCAGCACGAGCAGCGCCAGCGCGAGAACGATCGCGGCGAGCACGAGCGCGAACGCCCACCGGTGCGCGGCGAGCGCGCTGCCCCACGACAGCAGCAGCCTCGAGGCAAGGGGGATGTCGTGCGGCGTGCTTTCGATCAGCAGCGCGAAGCGCGGCACGACGAAGCCGAGCAGGAACAGCACGACGCAGCCGCCGACCGCGAGCAGGACCAGCGGATAGATCGCCGCGCCGATGAAGCGGCCGCGCAACGCGCGCAGGTTCAACTGGTGCTCGGCGAAGCGGCGCAGCGCGGCGGCCAGCTCGCCGGTCTGTTCGCTCGCGCCGACGGCGGCCACGAGCAACTGCGGAAACACATCGTCCTGCTGCGCGAGCGCGGCCGACAGCGGATGCCCTTCGCTCAATGCGCGCACGATGCGGCCGAAGATCGCGCGCTGCTCGGCGCCGCGGCCGCGCGCGCCGAGCGTCTGCAGCGCCTCGACGATGCCGAGCCCCGCGTCGAGCAGCGCCGCCAGTTCGTGCGCGAACAGCGCCACGTCGAGCCGCGCGCGCGTGTTCCGCAGCGCGAACCCCTGCCAGCGCGCGGCGGCAACCGGCTGGCAGGCGATCACCCGCATCCCGTCCAGCTCGGCCTGCCGTCTTGCTTCGTCGCTGCTCGCCGCGTGCACGCGCGCGTTGTGAAGCGCGCCGTGCGCGGCGACGGCGACGATGTCGAACCACGTGCCCGCCGGCATCGGCCGCGCCTACTGCGTGCCCGCCGGCGCGGCCGGCTGGCCGGCGAAAGCCGGTTCGGCCCACGAAGTCACGTCGACGTTCTCCCCGCTGCCGCCGGGCTGGCCGTCGGCGCCCAGCGAATACAGGTCGTAGTCGCCGTGATCGCCGAGCGACTTGTACAGGTACGGCCGGCCCCACGGATCGGGCGGCGCGGGTTTCGTCAGGTACGGACCCGCCCACTTGTCGAGATTCGGCGGCCGCGCGGTCAGCGCCGCCAGCCCCTGCTCGGTGGTCGGATAGCTGCCGACATCGAGCCGGTACTGGTCGAGCGCCTTGCCGAACATGTCGATCTGCGCGCGCGCTACCTTGGTGTTCGACTTGCCGAGCTGGTCGAAGTAGCGCGGCCCGACCAGCCCGACCAGCAGGCCGATGATCACGATGACCACCAGCAGCTCGAGCAGCGTGAAGCCGGCGCGCGGCGAGTTCGCGCGGACGGCGCGCGCCGCCGCCGTTGCGGTGGGCAGTGACCTGGGCATCGCGTTCTCCCGTGGGCGCGCTGCCGTGGGCACTTCCCCCACCCGCCGCCGCAGGGCGGCTGATGCGGAAGCCATGCCAGGCAAGGCGCGATCGCCACCAGGCAATTAGCGATGCGCCTCCTTAAGGCGGCCTTAAGCGCGGCGCCGGATGCCCCGCTCCCCGCATGGGGGGTTGTCCTACCCGCCGCGCGTCACGACGCCGCCCGCGGAAACCAGACTACCGCGCGCAGGCCGCAGAGGTCCGAATTCGCCAGCTCGATGCGCGCGCCGTGCACGCGCGCGACGCTTTGCACGATCGATAACCCGACCCCGCAGCCGTCGGCGCCGGTGTCGTCGAGCCGATGGAAGCGCCGGAAGACGTTGATCCGCTGCTCGGCCGGGATTCCGGGACCGGAATCGTCGACAGCGAAGAAGGCCTTGCCGTCGATCACGCCGCTCGACACCCGCACGCGTCCGCGCTCCGGACAGTAGCGCGCCGCGTTGTCGATCAGGTTGCGCAGCAGCGCCGCCACGCCGAACTCGATGCCGAACAGCGCGGCCGGCTGCAGATCGGTCTCGAGCGCGATGCGGCGCGTACTCAGCAGAGGCGCCATGTCGCCGATGACGCGCGCCGCCAGATCGTGCAGCCGCAGGTCGACCGCGGTCTTGCACGAAGTGCCCATTGCGTCGACGTGCGCCAGCGTCAGCAACTGGTCGACCATGTGCGACGTGCGGTCGACGCAGACGCCGAGCTGCCGCAGCGCTTCATCGCGCTGATCGCGCACGCGCGCCCGCTCCGCGATCTGCGCCTGGATGCGGACCGCCGCCAGCGGCGATTTCAGCTCATGCGCGGCGGCTGCGGTGAACTGGCGCTCGCCCTCCAGCATCCGCGCGAAGCGGCGGACCAGGCCATTGATCGCATCGATCAGCGTCTTCAGCTCGCGCGGCGGGTTGTCGACGACGATCGGCTGCAGGTCGGCGGCGGAGCGATGCGCGAGCTGGTCGGACGACTGGCTGAGCGCGCGCATCGTGCGCACGCTGACCCAGCCGCTCAGCAGCACGAGCGCGACGGCCGACAGCGCGGCAAACACGAGCACATGTCCGTCGACGCCGGCTGGCAGCGTCTCGCGCAGCGCCTCGGACTCCGCGACCTGGATCTGCATCGCGTGATCGGCGCTCCACAGCGCGACGATGCCGTGCATTCCGCTCTTGCGCGGCGCGTGCAGGTGCCCGGATGTCGCCAGCGGAACGAACGGCTCGCGCGGCGCATCGCGGCTCGCCATCAGCAGCGTCGCATCAGCCGACCACACCTGATAGCGGTAGCGGCTGCGCACAGGCGGCGGCGCGTCCAGGTACATCACGTCGCGCGCGGTTCCCCGGCGGTCCCTCGCGACTTCGCCCTCGGCGATCGCCAGAATGAACGCGGCGACGTCCTGCAGGCGCGCGTCGTACAGCGCGTGGCTTTCCTCGCGCGCCGCGATCAGCACCGCCGCGCCCCCGATCAGCCACGCCAGCAGGCTGCCGGCGGCGGCCAGCGCCATCAGCCGATTGCGCAGTGACCAGCCCGCCATCGTTCACGACTCCGCGTGCGACGGCGTGCAGATGCGGTAGCCGGCGCCGCGCACGGTCTGGATCAGATCGCGGCCCAGCTTGCGCCGCAGGTGATGGATGTGCACTTCGATCGCGTTGCTCTCGACCTCCTCGCCCCAGCCGTACAGCGCTTCCTCGAGTTGCGGCTGGCTGACGACGCAGTTGCGATGCCGCAGCAGCGCTTCGAGGATCCGGTATTCGCGGTTGGTCAGGTCGAAGCGCTGCCCGTCCCTCGTCGCCGAGCGGGTCGCGCGCGCCAGCCGCACCGGCCCGGACTCGAGACATTGATCGCGCGCGGCGCCGCGCCGAGCAAGTGCGCGCAGGCGCGCGGCGAGTTCGATCAGATCGAACGGCTTGACCAGGTAGTCGTCGGCGCCCAGGTCGAGCAACTGCACGCGGTCGAACACCAGGCCGCGCGCGGTGAGCACGATCACCGGCGTGCAATTGTCGGCGGCACGCCACCGCTGCAGCAGCGTTTCGCCGGCGATGTCGGGCAGCCCGAGATCGAGCGCGATGACCTCGTAGCCGTGCGTGCGCGCCGCCGCCTCGGCGGCGTCGCCGTGCGTGACCCAGTCGGCCGTGAAGCCTTCCAGCTCGAGGCCGCGCCTGATCGCCTGGCCGAGCAGCAGATCATCTTCGGCAATCAGGACGCGCATGGCGCCGCCTCTCGCGGTTCGGGAGGACAATTGGCGCGCGGCGCTGCGCCGCTGCCGTTTCCCCTCGGGGAGCACGAGTGATACACGACACGGGACGTAGTTCCCACTTCGTGCAATCACGCAAGTAGAAGTGCGTATCTGCTGCTAGAGCGGCATCAGCTGGTGCCGCACGGCGTACATGACCAGCTCGGCGCTGCTGGCGACGTTCAGTTTCTTCAGCACGTGCGCCTTGTGCGTGCTGACGGTCTTCTCGCTCAACGCCAGCTCGTGAGCGATCTGCGATCCGCGCTTACCGGCGATCAACAATTCGAAGATCCGGTATTCGCGGCTCGAAAGCCGACGATGGCTCGGGCCGCCGCCGCTGCCGGCCAGCTCGATCGTCAGCCGCTCCGCGATGGAAGGACAGAGGTAGCGGCCCCCGTCGGCCAGCCGCCGGACGGCGACCACCAGATCGTCGGCGGCGCTTTCCCGGCTCAGATAACCGCAGGCACCCGCACGCAGCGCCTCGGTCACGTGCGGGTCGTCGCCTTGACGCGACAGCACCAGCACGCGCACGCGCGGCCGGCGCGCCCCGATCATGCCGATCAGCCGCACCCCCGCGCTGCCGGGCAGCGCCAGATCGACGATCGCCACGTCGATCGCATGTGTCGCGAGCGCATCCATCACCTCGTCACTGTGGCCGGCCTCGGCGACGACCTCGAAGTCGATTTGTTCCGACAACAGCCGGCGCAATCCATCTCGAAAGATCACATGGTCGTTGGCGACCAGCAGCCGCGTCATGGCCTCCCCCTTGGAAGCTTGCGCAATCCGCGTTCAGCCTAGCGAAACGGCTGACCCACGAGGGATCGGCAAAGCGGGTATCCGCGCGGGGGAGAACTCCCACCTCGGGTGGGGAAGTCACCCCGCTTCGCGCGGGCAGGACGCGAGGGAAGCCGCCGCGCGGCGCTGAGCTCGCGCAGGGGAAGGGCCGCCGCGGCACCGCGGATCCGTCCGACGGGTCGGTAAGAAATCCGATCGCCGATTCATGCGCGCACCCAATAGGCGCGCGCACGGCGCCGCAGCTACCTTGTACGCACCGTCAAAGCCTCGCGGGTGCTCGCATGACTGCAGTGACTTTGGTGCGCCAGATGTCCTCCGCGGCGATCGGGCTCGTGCTCGGCGCACTTGCCTGCGCCGGGTACGCGCACGACGCCGACGAGCACATGCATCACCACGCCGCGGCGCCGACCGTGCGCTCGATCGTCGACTACGCGCTGCCGCAGATCGCGCTGGTGCGGACCGACGGATCGCCCGTCGCGCTCGCCGACGAACTGAACGACGGCCGGCCGGTGGTGCTGAACTTCATCTACACCTCGTGCACGACGATCTGCCCGCTGACGAGCCAGACCTTCGCCGAACTGCAGCAGCGGCTCGGCGCGCAGCGCGATCGGGTGCACCTCGTGTCGATCTCGATCGATCCCGAGCAGGACACGCCCGCGCGGCTGCGCGAATACGCGGCGAAGTTCGGCGCCGGTCCCGAGTGGCAGTTCCTGACCGGAACCCTGGCCGCCAGCATCGCCGCGCAGCGCGCCTTCTACGTCTACCGCGGCGACAAGATGGACCACACCCCGGTCACGTTCGTGCGCACCGCGTCCGGCGCGCGCTGGGTGCGCATCGACGGCTTCGCCTCGGCGGCGCAGTTGCTGGGCGAACTGCGGGACGTGATCGCGTCGCGATGAATCGGAACGGAGGACAACCATGACCAGTTCCCGCCCATACGGCTTCCTGCTGACGACGCTGCTCGCGGGCCTGTGCGCCACGAGCGCGAACGCGCAAAGCTTCCGCGTGCAGTGCCCGTCGGTAACGAGCCTGCACACCACGAGCGGCGCGGCCGCGGCCTTCACCGGGTCCACGACCACGACGCGGACCATCACGCGCGCCGACGGCTCGACGCTCGCCGTTGCGTACTCCGACAACGGCGGCACGATCAAGTGCCAGCAGATCTCCGGCGGCGACGGCTTCGTGACGATGGCCGACGGCACGCAGTCGTACCTGTTCGGCTTCGGTCCGCTGTCGGGGCTGGCCGACCTCGTGCACGCGCTGCCGGGCACCCAGCTCGCGTCGGTGTTCAACGCGTCCAACGTCGACGCCGGCAATGCGGTGCTGCCCGACATCGCGATCGGCGCGCCGACGCCGGACTACGCCTTCAACGGCGCGATCGGCCTCGTGCCCGACGTGTACGGACTCGATCCGTGGGCGCCCGCCACCGTGTATCCGGCCAACACGACGGTGCGCAACGGCCCGAACCTCTACTACACCCAGCTCGGCGGCACGTCGGCTGCATCGGGCAGCGGGCCGGCGGGGACCGGATCGTCGATCGCCGATGGCTCGGTCACGTGGGCAAGTCAGTCACCGCTCGCGACCGGCCACGTCGATCCGCGGCTGATCATGGACGTCGGCGTGATGAACGCGACCGAGCCGGCGCCGATGATGGCGATCGACGAGGATGACGAGTTCTTCCTCACGCTGACGAACGTCGGGATGGTCATGCGGCCCGACCTGTTCGAGCAGCACACGGTCCACTTCCACGGCTATCCCAACGCGTCGTCGTTCTACGACGGCGTGCCCGATGCGTCGGTCGCCATCAACATCGGCGGCAGCTTCACCTACTACTACCTCGCGCCGGACGCGGGAACGTACTTCTGGCACTGCCACATCACGCCGCCCGAGCACCTGCAGATGGGCATGGTCGGGTAGATCTACGTGCGGCCGCGGCAGAACCGCGTGCCCGCGACCATGACCCTGTACCAGGGCCTCGCCGCGCAGCAGAGCGATCCGCGCACGCGTTCCGACTGCACGACCGACGTGCTGTGTACGAGTCCACTGCCGGCCGGCGGCGACAACGGCAGGACCGGTGGATACGTGAACGGCGCCGCGACCAAGACCTTCGCCTACAACGACGGCAACGGCTCGACGCAGTACGAGGTCGAGTATCCGATCCAGATGATGGGGTTCGATCCGAACTTCCATTTCGTCGGCATGACGTTCAACCCCGAGGGGTTCGCCGACATGAAGGACAAGTACTACATGCTGAACGGCCGCGGCTATCCGGACACGGTCGCGCCGGGCACGATGCAGACGCAGTCGACCGACGGCACGCTGCACTCGTCGCAGCCGCTGCCGACGATCGTCAACATCCCCGCCGGCGGCCGCGCGCTGCTGCGGATCTCGGACCTGAACGTCAGCGAGTACCACACGCTGGCGTCGCTCGGCATCGCGATGCGCGTGATCGCGCTCAACGCCCGGCTGCTGCGCGACGAGGCCGGCAACGACATGACGTACCTGACCAACTCGATCACGCTCGGCGGCGGCGAGTCGCTCGACGTGATCCTCGACGCGTGCCAGCAGCGCGACGCGACGACGGGCAACTGCACCACGCCGTACGCGGCGGGACAGAAGTTCTACCTGTACACGCCGCAGCTCGATCACCTGGCCAATGACGCCGAGAACTTCGGCGGAATGATGACCGAGGTGAACATCTGCAACACCGTCGATCCGGCCACCAAGCAGTGCAGCTAGGGGGAACGCCATGCGCGCAATCAATCCATCGTTCCGGCGGCGGCTGCATGGTGCGGCGATCACGTTGACGCTGCTGCTGGCGGGCACGGCGCAGGCCGCCGCTCCCGGCATCACGCAGGCGACCGCCAGCGCCAGCACCAGTCGCTTCAACCTCACCGCGCAGGCGGCCTACATCAGCCAGCCGGACGGCATGAGCCTGTACTCGTGGGGGTATGGCTGCGCGGCCGGAACGCAGACCTTCGTGCCGAGCACGATCGCGGGCGCGAACTGCAGCACGATGCAGATTCCCGGCCCCACGCTGGTCGTGACCGAGGGCGACACGGTCACCGTCACCCTCACCAACAACCTGCCGGCCGCGGCGGGCAACACGTCGATCCTGTTCTCGGGTTTCAACGTGCAGGCGAGCGGCGGCGTAGCGGGCCTGCTGACGCAGGAGGCGCCGGTCGGCAATTCGGTGACCTACACGTTCACCGCCTCCGCGCCGGGCACGCATTCGTACTACAGCGGCACGCAGGGCGATCTGCAGGTCGAGATGGGGCTGTACGGCGCCGTCATCGTGCTGCCCGCGACCATTCCCGCCAACTGCAGCGGCGGCTCGGCCGGCACCTCGAACGATCAGGCGAAGAGCGCCAATGGCGAGTCCGACTTCCGCCTCGCGAAGGCGGCCTTCGACCATCCCTCGACCTGCTACGACCGCGAGTACCTGTTCCAGTTCTCCGAGATGGATCCCGCGATCCATCGCGCCGCCGAGGAGGTCGCGACCTGCACCGGCACCGGTTGCCCGACGAACATGAACTCGGTCGCCACCGAGCCGTACCGCCCGGGGTATTTCATGATCAACGGCCGGTCCATGCCCGACGACATGGATCCGAACTACGCGAGCCAGTATCTGCACCAGCCGTACAACGGCAATCCGCACATGCACCCGGGCGAGCTGACGCTGCTGCGGATCATCGGCCAGGGCCGCTGGCAGCACCCGTTCCATGAGCACGGCAACCATGTGCGCGTGCTCGCGCGCGACGGCAACATCCTGCTCGCGCCGGCGGCGATCAACAGCGAAGCGCAGCCGCGGCTGGCGGGCCCGCTGCTGTTCACGACCACGACGACCCCCGGCCAGGCGATGGACGGGATCTTCTACTGGACCGGCAAGGGCCTGAACTGGGACGTGTTCGGCCACGGCTACGCCGGCGACACCAGCGTGTGCATCGCGGACGCCAACGGCTACTACACCAGCAATCCGGCCGCGCCCAACTACTACGAGTGGTGCGGCGATCACGACAAGCCGCTGGAGGCGAAGCCGTTCGGCAACGTCGGCAGCGGCGGTCCGGTGACGCTGCCCGATCCGAACATCTTCGCCAACGGGCCCTGGTACGGCGGCAGTCCGTATCTGGGGCCGGACGCGATGGTGCGCGCGGTCGGCACGACGCCGATTCCTCCCTCGGGCACGGTGGCCAACGCTCCATCGCAGGAAGCCGGCTTTGCCTACATGTGGCACTCGCATAACGAGCGCGAGATCACCACGAACAATGCCTTTCCCGGCGGGATGCTGATGATGATGCTCGTCGATCCGCGCGCGTTCGTGATCGACGAATCCAAGTAGGACTCAGGAGAAGCCCAATGAGAGCCAACCACTCGAAGTCGGTCCTGGCACGATGGGGACTCGCGGCCGCCACGCTGCTGTTCTCGAGCGGGCTCGCGTACGCTCAAGTCGTCAACCTGACCGCGCGGGCGACCATTACGACGCTGCCCGACGGCCAGACGGTGCCGATGTGGGGACTGTTCTGCAACGACGCGGGCAGCAGCGGCGCCAGTTGCGCGGCGGTGAGGAATCCGTCGGCGGCTTCGCCCGCGGCGTGGGCGGCGAGCACGGCCTATACGGCCGGCACTTTCGCGGTCGACGGTGCCGGCACCGTCGCGCAGGTGACGGTCGCGGGCACCAGCGGCGCGACGGCGCCGACGTTCAATGCCACGCCCGGCGCGACGACGACCGACGGCACGGCGACGTGGACGACGTTCGGCACGCTGGCCCAATACCAGGCGGGGTATGCCGCGAACTGGGCGCCGCCGGTGATCCGGGTGGCAGCGGGCAGCTCGCTGACGATCAATCTGACCAACGGCCTGAGCTTCGCCGCGGGCACGGGCACGAACTCGATCCCGACCTCGCTCGTGATCGTCGGGCAACTCGGCGGCGGCCTCGGCGCCGCGCCGACACGCACACCAAGCCCGGTCCACAGCGCGCAAGGCTCGACGTGGCCCGCGTCAGGACCTGCGGGCGACAGCGTCGGCGCCGTCAGCGTCATCAACGGCGGCAGCGGCTACGCGTCCGCTCCGACGGTACTGTTCAACGGCGGCGGCGGCAGTGGCGCCAGCGCCACCGCGGCGGTCAGCGGCGGCAAGGTCGTCGGCATCACGATGATCGCCGGCGGCAGCGGCTACACGTCGGCTCCGACCGTGTCGTTCAGCGGCGGCGGGGGAACCGGAGCCACCGCGAACGCCGGCCTTGTCGACGCGACGCCCGCAGGCAACGCGACCTTCACGCCGCCGCTGCAGCCGGATCGCGTGCAGTCGTTCGCCACCGAAGTGGCAGCAGGCGCGACCTCCGCGCTGACCTGGGCGAATCTGAGGCCCGGAACGTACCTGATCAACTCCGGCACGCATCCCTCGATCCAGGTCCCCATGGGCCTGTACGGCGTGCTGGTCGTGACTCAGGCGGGTTACCCCGGTGTGAACTACGACGCCGACGCCACGCTGCTGTTGAGCGAAATCGATCCGGTGCAGAACCAGTCGATCGCCTCCGCGGTGGCCACCGCCGGATTCAGCGAGACCAAGGTGTGGAGCGGACAGCCCGGCCAGTGCGGCGATCTGCCGCCGTCATCGACCGCGACTGCCGAGGCCAACACCTGCTATCCGCCGGCCGTCAACTACGACCCGCGCTATTACCTGATCAACGGCGTGTCGTTCGATCGCACCAACATCGCCGCCTCGACGCAATCGATCCTCGCGCCGGTACCGCCGGCCACGACCGTGCCAGCCGCCAACGGGCGGGTCCTGATGCACCTCGTCAATGCCGGCCTGCGCATGCACGTGCCGGCGTTCGTCGGAACCAGCATGTCGCTGCACGCGGAAGACGGCAACGTGCTGCCGGGCGTGCCCAAGGTGCAGTCCGAAGTCTTCATGGCCGCGGGCAAGACCTTCGACGTGTCGATCGCGCCCGCGCAGAGCGCAGGCAACTACACGCCGGCCACGATTCCGGTGTTCGACCGGCAACTGAGCCTGTCGACGAACAACCAGCGCGACGGCGGCATGCAGGCGTACGTGGGGATCGCCGGCGGCGCCGCGTCCGGCGTGGGAACAACGGCCGGTTCCGGCAAGACGGCTACGGCGAGCGACAAAGCCTATGTCTGCGTCGCCGGAGCCACGCTCGCGATCACCGATCCGGCCAAGGGTCTGCTCGGCGGCGCGGTCGGCGCCAATGGCGTCGTGCTCTCGTCCAGCGCCGGGCTGCCCACCGGCTCGTCGCTGTCGCTGCAGTCGAACGGCACGTTCACCTACGTGCCCCCGACGACGGGCGCCTGCGGCGGCGCGTTCACGTATCTGGTCAACGGCACACAGTCGCACACGGCCACGATCACCCAGTGCGACGCGACCACGCAGGGCGCCGGCTGCACCTTGGCGGCCGCGCCGGTCGTAGGCAACATCCAGTTCTCCAGCAACATCGCCTCGCGCTATGCGTCCGCGCCTCCGGGCGTGCTCGCCGGCGTGACTTCGAATACCAGCGGTCTGACGCTGACCGCGACGACGACCGCGACGACCGGTGTCAAGTTGAATGCCGACGGCTCGTTCGTCGCGACCGGACCCGGAGCCGCGTGTCCGACCACGCTGAATCCCGCCGCGCCCGCCGGATCGACCTGCCTGCAGTTTCCGTATCAGGCGAAGAACTCGCAAGGCAAGCTGAGCAATATCGCGACCGCGACGGTGATCTTCCTGGCGCCGTCGAACCTGCAGGTCCATCTGTACGACGCGCCGAGCATGCAGCCCGGCAAGACGCGCGTCGAGATCACTGACTACCGCTGGATCATCGAGGAAGACCGCACCTTCTACAGCGATCCGAAGTGCCAGATCAACTCGACCGATCCGAGCGTGCGGCCGTCGACCTGCCCGCCGCTGCCGGTCGAAAGCCTCGCGTACAACTTCCACACCTCCACCATGCCGGTGGTGGCCACCGGCTGCGTGGGCTCGGTGTCGTGCGAATCGGGGCAGACGCTGCTCGGCACGGCCGCCGCGTGCAACATCGGCAACGGCGTGTGCACCACGGCCACCAGCCAGAAGACCGCGATCAACCCCAGCCAGGTCCACCTCGATCCGAACAAGCGCTACTACATCTCGGTGCTGCCGGGCGATGCGATCAACCCGACGCTCGCCGGCGTCGGCGGACCGGTGCCGGTCAATCCGAGCGATCCGAGCAGTCCGCTGCGGCAATTCAGCCTGTCCGACTGCACCAGTTTCACGCCGGGCACGGGTGACTGCGGCCACGGCATGGGCGGCGCGCAGATCGCGGCGGGGCAGACCACGGTGAACATCGCCCTGCAGCAGACGCCGCTGCCCGTCGCGCGGATCGCGGCGATGGTGTTCCAGGACGACAACCCGCTGAACGGCGAGCAGGACACCGGCGGCGGCGTCGACGTGATCGCGCCGAACGAAGCGGGTCTCGGCGGTTTCGAGCTGAAGCTGTTCGACCAGGCCGGCGGCCTCGGTGACGCCACGGGCCAGATCACGTACGACATGTTCAACCAGCCGGTATCGAACGCGCTGGCCGGCAAGAAGGACCCGATCACGGGCCTCGACGCCTGCCCGATCACCGCGCGCACCGACGGGCTCGTCGGGATGATCCCGACCTGCCCGAAGTACGAGTCGGACGGCAAGACCCTGTCGCCGCTCGCGGGCCAGGTCATCATCGACAACCTGTACCCCGGCCTGTACGAGGTCGTCGCCACACCCGCCGCCGACCGCATCGCGCGCGGCGAGGAATGGCTGCAGACGAACACGCTCGACGGCACCAAGCCGCACGAGGCGTTCATCAGGCCGAACGAACCCAGCTACTTCCAGGAATTCGGGCCCGGCGGCTTCCACGTCGCCATCGGCTTCGCCAATCCGAAGATCATCAACAACCGCCGCACCAATGCGCAGGGCACCGGCATGTGCGACTCGAAGGATGGCGGCGGCGGCGGGCAGACCTGCGCTTCGACGCTGAACGTGCAGGTCACGAGCGCGCGCATGAGCCGCACGCCCGACCAGCGCATCTACAGCAGCGGCGACTATGCGGCGTACAGCTTCACCCAGTGCTACGTGGCGGTCGGCACGCGGGATGCGGCGGCTTTCGCGTTCGGCAAGTGCGACGAGAATGGACGCGTCACGTTCACCGGCATGCCCACGGGCGACTACGAGCTCACGGTATTCGACCAGTGGAACGACCTCATCGTCGACGGCCTGGTGTCGTCGGTCAAGGTCGACGGCAACACCAGCTACAAGGAGTTCCCGGTCACGCAGTGGCGCTCGAACCTGTACACGCGCACGTTCTTCGACCAGAACGGCGACGGCGTGTCGAACGTCGACAGCAGCGGCAATCCGGCCGAGCCGGGCCTGACGCTGGTTTCCACAAACATCCGCTACCGCGACGGCAGTTTCGGCTTCTTCAACAACACGGATCTCAACGGCTTCGCCGGCTTCAACGAGGTCTTCCCGTTCATGAACTGGCTGGTCGTCGAGGCCGACAGCACGCGCTACAAGTCGACCGGCATGCACGTCGTGTACGACGCCGGCGGACCGGCCGACGGCTCGACGCTCGCCGACGGCACGCCGTGCGCCACGTCGGCGGTTTCGCCGTGCGGCAATTCGACGATCGCGGCCAGCCTCGCCAACACGATCGAGCGCGTGTCGCTGCCAACGAACCAGCGCGTTCCGGGCGCCGTGTATTGCGCCGGCGCGGACTGCGCGGGCAAGTCGGTCCGCTACGGCGCCGCGAGCAGCGACCCGAGCACCTGCACGACGAATTCGACGACCGGCATCACCACCTGCACCGGGCTGTCGACCGGCCGCATCGATCCGCCGCAGGTGTGGGGCAACACGCAGGGCTGGCAGGGCCTGCTCGGCCAGAACAGCTTCATCGAGTTCGGCATGGCGCCGTACGGCGTGGGCGAGAACGGCGGCATCCGCGGCCACGTGATCTACGCCTCGACGCGTCCGTTCGACGATCCGGCGCTGCTGTTGCAGCTCAGTTGGGAGCCCGGCATCGCGCACGTCAAGGTCAACCTGTACCAGAAGACCGTCGACGCCAGCGGCGTCGAGCACCTGGAACTGGTCGACACCACGACGACCAGCAGTTGGGACGACTGGGCGCAGGGATTCCATCGCGACGCCAGCGGCAATACGGTCCCGAACATGAACTGCCCGGGACAGGATCCGACGAGCCCGTTCTTCCAGACGCTGAGGGACAGCAAGCAGTGGCTCGACCCGGGCAATCCGAAGACCGCGCTGTCGAATCACTCGCTGAACAAATGCTTCGACGGCTGGGCCATGCTGAACCAGATCCAGCCCGCGCCGTACGACGGCATGTACCGCTTCCCCAGCGTCAACGGGATCGATCCGGCGACCGGACGGCCCGCGGGCACGAACTGCCACATGGCCACCGCATCCGAACCGTGGGGCTGCACGACGAACCCGTCGTCGGCCACTCCGGGTGCGTTCGACTACGACCCGTTCCGCGCCGGCACGCCGATGCTGCCGCCGGGCAAGTACGTGGTCGAAGTGATCGTTCCGCCCGGCTTCGAGCTGGTGAAGGAGGAGGACAAGAACATCCTGCTCGGCGACATCTACGTCGCGCCGGTCGCGCAGCAGTTCGCAGGTTTCGGCAACGTATTCATCATGCCGGACCAGGCCGCGGTCAACGCGCGGTACAACCGGAACAACCGGCTGAACATGACCGCCGACCTCGGCGTGCTGCCGCGCACTGAAGGCGACACCGGCAGCGTGGAGAAGTTCTGGCCGTGCGTGGGCGCCAAGCGCATCGTGCCCGACTTCATGAGCCTGTTCCCGACCTCGGGGCAGAACGCGCCGTTCGCCGGCGCGCTGCGGCCGCTGTGCGACCGCAAGGAGGTCACGCTCGAAGACCAGATGTCGGCGCTGGCGAAGTTCTACGTCTTCACGCCGGCCCATATCGCCGCCCATTTCACGGGCACGATCACGAACGACTATGCGTCGGAGTTCGATCCGTTCTCGCCGCAGTTCGGCGAGAAGTTCGCCCCGCCCAACCTGCCGGTGGCGCTGCGCGACTTCAACGGCAACGAGGTGTCGCGCGTCTACTCCGACCAGTGGGGCGTGTACAACGGCCTGTACTTCTCGAGCTGGGAGGTCAACCCGCCCAACCCGACCGGCTATGCCCCGCAGATGGCGATCGCGTGCATGAACGACCCGGGTCC
This sequence comes from Pseudomonadota bacterium, assembly GCA_029777935.1. The sequence continues at coordinate 20,566 of JAKORH010000256.1, read as the reverse complement.
GATCCCGGGGCCGAACAGCACGATGATCACCGATCCGTCCTACAACCCGGCGTACAGCGACTTCTGCTACGAGTGGTCGTTCATGCCCGGCGCCACCGCGTACATGGACACCCCGGTGATCCCGACCATGGCGTTCGCCGACGGCTACAACCTGCCCGACAGCGAGTACCCGAACCTGACGCCGGCAGTCGCGAGCGTGACCAGCAGCGACTTCCAGGGGCCGTGGGTCAACGCAACCGGCCACACGCTGACGATCACCGCGCTCGGCGACAAGCAAGTGCAGAACCCGAGCTACACCGGACCGAACGCGTCGCTCGCGCCGTACAACCAGAAGACGATCACGCGGCACTATGGCTTCGGCACGCGCTGCACGTCGCCTTCGTCGACGAGCACGACCTGCAACACGGCCTCGTCGGTGACGATCGGCGGTGCGGCCGCGACGATCAGCAGTTGGAGCGACACGTCGATCACGGTCACGGTGCCCGCCTCGGTTCCCCTGTGCAACGCGTCCAATCCGGCGTACACGGGTGCGAACGCCACCGCGCGCTGCGGTCAGCTCGAGATCACCGCCGGCAACGGCAAGAAGACGATCGACGCGATCACGGTCACGGTCGGCGGCACGTCGCCGACGCTGGTGACGCCGACGAGCCCGAGCAGCACGAATTTCGGGCAGACCTTCCCCAACCCGCTGCAGACGGCGATCGACAACGCCGCGCCGGGCGACCTGATCATCGTCGGCCCGGGGTCGTACCGCGAAAACCTCATCATGTGGAAGCCGCTGCGCCTGCAGGGCGTGGGCGCGGGCGCGGTCACGATCAACGCCGACGCGCATCCGGCCGGCAAGATGGATCCGTGGCGGCGCCAGATGGTGTGCCTGTTCGGCCTGACCGTCGACGGCGCGCCCAACCCGGGCAACACGGCGTTCGATTCGTCCGGCACGTACACGTGCCCGGCCGGCATGTTCCACAAGGTCGACCGGATCCAGTCCGAGGGACTCGTCGGCTGGGATGCCGCCACGAACGGCAACCTGGCGGAAATGCTGCAGGAGCCGACGCTGATGGGCGCGTACGAGGGCGCGGGCGTCACCGTGGTCGGCCGCGGGGTACGGATTCCCGCCGACAACACGGATTTCTGGGGGCTCGTGACCGGTCAGGCCTCGTTCCCGAACGGCGCCGTGTATCTGACCAGCAGCAGCGCCGACTGCGCGACGACCTCGACCGACCTGGATCGCAATTACGGCACGTCGAACTTCCTGTGCAACCCGTCGCGCATCGACGGCTTGAGCGTGACCAACAGCTCGCAGGGCGGCGGCGCGATCTTCGTGCACGGCTGGAACCATTACTTGGAGATCGCCAACAACCGCATCTTCGGCAACCAGGGCACGCTGGCGGGCGGCATCCAGCTCGGCAACGGCGAAACGCCGACGCTGTTCACGAACGACGGCCTGACCTGCGGCGCCAACACGACGTCGTTCTGCCCGCCGATTCCGTCGGGCACGGCGGCCAACGCGGCGATTCCCTACCAGATGAACAGGAACACTCACCTGCACCACAACATGATCATCAACAACGGCTCGCTCGGCGACGCGCTGTTCTCCGGCACGCCGTCCGGCGCAGGCGGCATCATGATCAGCGCGGGCGCGGACAACTACGTGATCGACCACAACTGGATCGCCGCCAACCTCAGTTCGGGCGACGGCGGTGGCCTGCTGCACGCGGGCCTGTCTTTCAACGGCACGATCGCGCACAACTGGGTGCTGTTCAACCAGAGCTCCAACCCGACGCTGCCCACCCATGGCGGCGGCATCACCATCGGCGGCGCGGCCTCGGACCGCACGCTGGCGAACGGAACGGAATGCGGCTCCTTCTCCGACGCCGACTGCCCGCCGGGCATCGGCGACGGCACCGGCACGGGACTGCTGATCGACAGCAACCTCATCCTGGGCAACAGCGGCGAGAGCGGCAGCGGCGGCGGCCTGCGCCTGCAGCAGATCAACGGCGTGGAAGTCGGCACGTTCCCTCTCGATCCGGGCCAGTGGTACGACGTGACGGTCACTAACAACGTGATCGCCAACAACGTGGCCGGCTGGGACGGTGGCGGCGTGTCGCTGCAGGACGCGCTCAAAGTCAAGTTCATCAACAACACGGTGGTGTCGAACGACACGACCGCGTCGGCCGGCGTGCTGTTCAAGACGCTGGGCGCGATCAACGCGTCGTCGCCGCCGCCGGGGTGCGTGCCGACGACGGATCCGACGCAGCCGCAGAACCCGCTGTGCCTCGATCCGAACGGGCCCCACAATCCGCAGCCGGCAGGCCTGGTCACGATGGCGCACACGCCGAACCTGCTGGACTTGCTGCCCGCCAACGTGCTCTGTCCGGCCGGGTACGGCTATACGGGCGGGCTCTTCGGCCTCAACGCCGATTGCATCTCGGTCTCGCGGCCGCAGATGGTCAACGACATGTTCTGGCAGAACCGCTCGTTCAGCGTCGACATCGTCAGCGCAGGCAGCGGGCTGCAGTCGCAGCAGAACCTGGTGGCGCTCGCGCCGCAACTGAACCAGACGGCGACCGGGCAGTGCCCGTCGGGCGCGAACTACTGGGACATCGGCGTCCGCGGCGACCTGGGCCCGGCCGATCACAGCGGCGGCGCCACGTTGACGCCGCGCTACTCGATCCTGACCAGCCTGAACGGCGGCTACAGCGGCAACAACAATCTGGCACCGACGAACGCGCCGGTGATCGCGCAGTACTGCAACGGCGCGCGCGTCCCGCCCGAAGGCTGCAGCGGCACGACCGCGTTCCAGAACCCGAGCTGCAAGGGCTACAACGCACCGCCGGGACGGTCGGAGACCACCGGGCTGACGCCGCTGTTCGTGTTCAACAACATCACACCGTCCGCCACGGTCGACGAGGGCAACAACTGGCTGAATCTGACGTACGGACCGCTGACGCTGGGCCGGCCGACGGTGACCGCGCCGACGCCGCCCGAGCAGATGGTCGCTGTCGCGCCGATCGGAACGCTCAACGGCGCGTACTCGATCCTCGGCACGTCGCCCGCGGTCAATCAGGGCTACAACGGAGTACAGCTCATCGATCCGCTGCCGGCGAGCGTCGCGAAGGATTTCTTCGGCAATCCGCGCAAGGGACTGAACAACATATTCGCGCCTGCCACACAGCGCTTCGACATCGGCGCGGTGGAATTCCAGATCGTCGCGAACTCGACGCTGGTGGTGGCCAACCCGCCGACGCTGGTGTTCAACGCGGTCGCCGGCTCGACGACCACGCAGGACATCACCGTCTCGAACAACGGTACGACGACGTTCACGTTCACGAACGGCACCGGCACGGTGACGGGGACGGGGTTCAGCCGCCTGACGACCGGGGTCTCCGGCAACTGCCCGACTTCGGGGGCAACCCGCACGCTGCTTGCGGGCGCTTCCTGCGTCATCCGCGTCCAGTGGGTCGCGCCGGGTTCGCCGACGACGACGGCGGTGCCGGGATCGGTGGCGATCGCCGGCAACGCGACCGTACAGCAGGCGCCGGTGCAACTGAGCGGCAACGCGGTGGCGGCGACCTACCTCGCCACCGTGCGTCCGGCGGCGCTCGCATTCGGCAACTGGGCGTCGGGCACGACGAGCGCGTCGCTGAGCGTGACGGTCACGAACACCGGCAATTCCGCGCTGAACGGTCTCGCCGTCGGCGGCATCGCCACGCCGTTCTCGCGCGTGACGACGGGGACATTCCCGTCGAGTGCGCCGAACTGCGGGACGACGCTGGCCATCGGTGCCTCGTGCACGGTCATGGTCCAGTTCGCGCCGACGAACGTGCAGAGCTACTCGGCGAACCTCACGGTCTCGGCCACCGGCGCGACGATCACGCCGGCCAGCGTGCCGCTTACCGGCACCGGGGTGGCGAACCGCGCCGCGGTGACGATCACGCCGAACCCGCTGGCGATCACGCTGACCACGCTCTCCACGCCGGCCGCGAGCAACTTCTCGACCACCGGCCAGGTCTCGCTGACCAACACCTGCACCGGCGCGGATTGCTCGTCGGTGACGGTCACCGGCGTGACGGTGTCCACTTCGGCGGGCAGCGTGGGGATATTCACCAATGGTGCGCTGGCAGGGCCGGACACGTGCACCGGTGCGGCGCTGGCGCCCGGAGCCTCGTGCACGGTGTCGGTCCGCTACACGGCGCTCGCGCCGCGCAGCACGAACCCGACCGGAATCGGCACGATCACCTTCACCACGACGGCGTCGCCGGCGACGGTGACGGGGTCTCTGCAGGGCATCCCGACGCCGTGATGGCGGCTCGACGCGAGCCACCGGACCGCTCGCGGGCAGTGCCCGCGAGCGGTCGCAGTGAGGAGAAGTGCGCATGAGCGGGAAGTCGACGATGACAGCGGGCTGGCGGATCGCAGGCGTATCGGCCGCGCTCGTTGTCGTCGGCGGCGCGAGCCTGGCGGCGCAATCCGCGGTCGCGGCCGGCGAATCCGGGCCGCAAGTCGCCGCCGCGCGGTCAGCGCCCGTGCAGCGCCGGGCCAACGCCCTCGATGTGCGCGTACGGATGCTGGCGCGCGCACTCGACCTCGACGCCGGACAGCAGGCCGAACTGAGAGCGGTGCTGCTCGAGCAGCGCGCGCAGGTCGAGCGCATCTGGAGCGATCCGTCGCTGCCGCCGCCGTATCGGGTCAGCGCCACCGAGGCGCTGAGCGAGCACACGGCCGACCGGATCCGCGCGCTGCTGACCGAGGAGCAACGGAAGAAGTACAACCCGCCCAGGCCGCCCGATTCGGCGCTCGCGCCGGCGCGCGCGGACATCGAGTACTGGATGAGCCGCGCGCACAAGAGCGCGCCGCAGTGAGGAAGCAGATGAAGACGAAACGGCTGACATCGCTCGCGGCGACGCCGAGGCTGCGCGCGCGACGGCTGCAGAGCGCAGCGCTTGCCGCGTTCGTGTGCGGCGGCATTGCGTTCGTCCCCGCACGCGCGGCAACGGACGGTAACGCGGCGGCATCCGCGCGCTCTACCGAGGCCACGATCGCGGTGACGAGCAGCAAGGGGCACCGGGTCTCGCCGTACGCCGTCGCGAACCGCAAGCACGCGCTGGCCGCGCCCTCGGGCAGCGCACCCGTATCGCGGCTGTCGACGCGGCCGCATCGGCTGACGGGAATGTCACAGCGCTAGCGCGGAGGCACCTCAGTGACCACGCACGATCACCGGCCCGGCGGCGCCTCGATTCGCCCGCTCGCAGCGGCGCTGTGCGCGCTGCTCGCGTCGGCCGCGCACGCCGCCGCGGCGACGAGCGCCCTGCCCGCGCGCAAAGCCTCGCCCTACCGTCCGATCAGCGTGACGCACAAGGCGCACAACCTGTACCTGACCCGATGGGGCGTCGACAGGCTGAAAGTGAGTTCGACCTCATCGGGCAACCTGATCCGCTTCAGCTACCACGTGACCGACGCCGAACTCGCCAGGCCGCTGGGCGACAAGGCAGCCGCGCCCTATCTGTTCGGCGAGCGCAGCCGCGCGCTGCTGAAGATTCCGGAGATGGACAAGATCGGCAAGCTGAGGCAGACCGGGACGCCGCAGGCGGGACAGGAATACTGGATGGTCTTCTCGAACAAGGGCAACCTCGTCAAGCGAGGCGATCGCGTCGACGTGTTCATCGGCGCGTTCCAGGCCAGCGGCTTGCGGGTGGAGTGATCGCGCCGTCGGGCGCATTACCGTGGGAGCGGAATCGTGAATCGAACCCTGACCGTGATGTGGTGGCTGGCCGCCCTCGCCAGCCCGTCCGCGCTGGCGGCGGACCTGACCGTGGCGCAGATCGTGGAGAAGAACGTCGGCGCGCGCGGCGGGCTGGCGGCGTGGCGCGCGGTCGACAGCCTGTCGCTGGCGGGCGAGATGGACGCGGGATCCAGGCAGGACGTCAAGTTGCCCTTCGTGCTGAGCATGAAACGCCCGCACAGGACCCGGCTGGAGCTGACGTTCGAGGGGCAGACCGCGGTGCAGGTGTACGACGGCAAGCAGGGCTGGAAGGTGCGGCCGTTCCTGAATCGCAATGAGGTCGAGCCGTTCACGGAGGCCGAGCAGAAGTCCGCGTCAGCCGCCGCCGAGCTCGACGGACCGTTGATCGACTACGCGGCCAAGGGATCGCGCGTCGAGCTGGCCGGGATGGAAGCCGTCGAGGGCAAGCCGGCCTACAAGCTGAGGCTGACCGAGAAGAACGGCGCGCAGCGCAACCTGTGGATCGACGCAGCGAGCTTCCTCGAAGTGAAGATCGACGGCGACCCGCGGCGCCTCGACGGCCGGATGCGAAATGTCACCGTGTTCTATCGCGACTACCGGACCGCGAACGGGCTGACGCTGCCCTACGCCTTCGAGACCGCCGTGGAGGGCGTCAAGCAGACGCACAGGATCACGGTCAAGACCGTGAGCGTCAACAAGCCGCTGGACGACGCGTTGTTCGCGAAGCCGCAACTGACGGCGGCCTCGGGCGTCGTGCGCTAGCCGCGGCGGAGGCGACGATGCTCTCGATCACCGCTGTGATCCTCGCCGCCGCGATCGCCGCGGCGGACGTTGCGCCGTCGTTGCCACAGGCCGCGCTGCCGACCGCGGCCGAAATCGTGCAGAAGAACTCGCAGGCGCGCGGCGGCGCCGAGCGCTGGCGCGCGCTCAGGTCGATGACGTGGAACGGCCATACCGAGAGCGGCGGCGCGCCCGGGCGCCGCATGCCGTTCCTGCTGGAGCAGGAGCGCCCCGATCGCATGCGCTTCGAGATCGTTTCCGAGAGCGGCCCGTCGATCCGCATCTTCGACGGCAGCGCCGGATGGAAGGTGTATCCGGACAGCGCGGGCCGGCCGCAGGCGCAGTCGTATTCGGACGAGGAAGTGCGCTTCGCGCGCGGTGCGCAGGTCATCGACGGCCCGCTGATGGACTACGCATCGAAGGGCGCGGTCTTCAAGGTCGAGGGCATCGGCAAGGTCGAAGGGCGCAAGTCGTTCGTGCTCGATGCGACCCTGCCGTCGGGCGGTCACCACCGCCTCTGGGTCGATGCCGAGACTTTCCTCGAAGTCCGGCAGGACCGCGAAGTGCACACCGCTTTCGGACGGCCGCAGGTGGTGACCGTGCACTACCGCGACTATCGCGAATTCGACGGGCTGCAGATACCGCTGACGATCGAGACCGCCGCCGCCGACGGCAAGGCAACCAACAAGCTGGTGATCGAGCGGGTGGCGCTGAATCCGCGCCTCGATCCGCGCGATTTCGAGAAACCGCCGCAACTGGTGGCGCGGCACCGTGGCGTACTCGTCGACACGCGTTCCGCGGCGGCGTCGATCGCGTCGAAGCCGGCGCGCTGACTGCCCGCCGGTCGATCGCGACACATGGCGATGTGTCACCTGCCGACGCGACCGATCCGCTCATCTTCCGCGCGCGACCTGCGGCGTGCGAGGCGCTGGTTGGCCCTGTGGGTCCTGCGCGGACTGTCGCTGTGGCCGCTGGCGGCCGTGGCCGCGGGAACGCCTCTCGACGTCGGCGAGGCGATCTACCGGCACGGGCTGACGAGCGACGGCACGTCCGTGCAGGCGTCTCGCGACGGCGAGGCGCGCCTGCAGGGCGATGCCGCCGCCTGCATCAACTGCCACAAGCGCAGCGGGCTGGGCACGCGCGAAGGGCGCGGCGTCGTGCCGCCAGTCGCGGGCCGGCATCTGTTCCGGTCGCGCGACCGCGGCAGCGGAGATTTCGACGTTCCATTCGTCGAGAGCATGCGCGGCGGGCGCCCTCCGTACACCGACGCGACGCTGGCGCGCGCGATCCGCGAAGGGCTCGATTCCGAGGGCCGGCCGCTGCGCTACCTGATGCCGCACTACCGGCTCGACGATGCGCAGATGGCGGCGCTGATCGCCTACCTGAAGGGCCTGGACCGCCGCAACGTGCCGGGCGTAACGGACTCGACGCTGCACTTCGCGACCATCATCACGCCCGATGCCGACCCGGTAAAGCGCCAGGGCATGCTCGACGTGCTCGAGCGCTACTTCGCCGACCGCAACGCGCGCCAGATGGTGCCGCCGCCGCACGTGAGCGGCACGCGCGGCATCGAGTTCATGGCCCACCGGCGCTGGGAACTGCACGTGTGGGAGCTGAGCGGGCCGGAGTCGACGTGGCGCGAGCAGCTCGACCGGCGGCTGAGGGAGCAGCCGGTGTTCGCGATCGTCTCCGGACTCGGCGGCGCCCGCTGGCGGCCGGTGCACGATTTCTGCGAGCAACAGCAGGTGCCGTGCCTCTTTCCCAACGTCGAGCTTCCGGTCCACGACGAGGGCGACTTCTACTCGCTGTACCTGTCCAACGGCGTGCTGCTCGAGGCCGACCTGATCGCCGCCGCGCTAGCCGCGCCGGATTCCGGCGCGACCATCCGCACGGTGCGGCAGGTGTACCGCGTCGGCGATGTCGGCGCGGCCGCCGCGCGCGCGCTGGCCGCGGCGCTGAAGCGGCATGGCATCGAAGTGTCGAACCGGGCCCTCGCCGCCGACGCGCCGGCCGCGCAGGTCGCCGCGGCGGCGCATGCAAAGGGCGCGGACGCGCTGGTGCTGTGGCTGCGCGCACCCGATGTCGCGGCGCTCGGCGACGCGACCGGTGACGTACCGCCCGCGGTGTACCTGTCGGCGCTGATGGGCGGGCTCGAACGCACGCCGCTGCCGCGCGCGTGGCGCGAGCGGACGCGGCTCGCCTACCCGTTCGACCTGCCGCAGCGGCGGAGGGTGCGGGTGGACTTCGCGCTCGGCTGGTTCTCGATCCGCCGCATCCCGGTCGTCGCCGAGCAGGTGCAAGCCGACACGTTCCTCGCCTGCGGGCTCGTGTCGGAAGTGGTGAACCACATGTCGGACACGTTCGTCCGCGACTACCTGATCGAACGCTTCGAGGACATGCTGAGCCACCGCATCCTGACCGGCTACTACCCTCGCCTGTCGCTCGCCCCGGGGCAGCGCTTCGCCTCGAAGGGCGGATTCCTGGTGCGCCTGACCGACGATCCGAAGACCCGCCTCGCGGCCGATCGGGACTGGCTGGTGCCGTAAGTCGGGGTGGGGACATTCCCCCATATCGGCAGCGGATACCCGGCCTCTGGTGCGCATGGCCTCACGCTGAAAGAATTCCGGCGCGCGAGCGATCGCGCCGAGCGGACTCGCGGGTCGCGCATGTCTGTGTGCGGGAAGTTCCGCGCACGACCCGGCCGGGACATCGCGTGAGGGGGATGCCATGGCTTCGTCCGCTTTCGTTCGAGGTGCGATCGCTGCGGCCGCGGCGGCGGCGTTGTGGCCGCCGGCCGGCGCGCAGTCGATGAGCGGCCACGAAGGGATGCACGAGCCGTCCTCCGACCAACTCGTAATCTTCGTCCACGGCGAGGCGCATCACATTTCGGCGCCTCGGCCGCCGATCGAGCTGAACGAGGACGCGGCCGCCGCCGCCGACATCGTTCTGGCAGCCTCGCGCGACCGTTTCCGCGTGTTCGGCGAATTCCTGCTCAGCTCGAAGGAGCACGACCTCGAGCGCTTCCAGCTTGGCGTCGAGCCAGTCCCCAACACCGTCGTCTGGTTCGGGCGCTTCCATCAGCCCGCCAGCGCCTGGAACACCGAGCACCACCACGGCCGCTATCTGCAGACGACGATCACGCGGCCGTCGATCGAGATGTGGGAGGACGAAGAAGGCGCGATTCCGCAACACCTCACCGGCTTGTTGCTCGAAGCGCGCCCCGCGATCGGCGAGTCCGCGGGACTGCAGCTTTCGCTCGGCGCCGGGCTCGGGCCGCGAATCCAGGAAGACGGCGAGCTCGATCCGCTCGATCTGCTCGACGTTCACCGCGGCCGCCGCCGCACCTCGTGGTCCGGCCGCATCGCCTTCCTGCCCGACTATGTCGGCGCGAGCGCGTTCGGACTGCTGGCGGCGCGGCACGAGATCCCGGTGATCGACGCCGCGGCGGCCGCCGCGCTCGGCGCGACCCGCGTGCGGCAGGACCTGTACGGCGCGTTTGCCGACTGGCGGCGCGAACCGTGGCGCGCGATTGCCGCCGTCTACGACGTCCGCGTCGCGCTCGACGGCGGATCGGCCGCGAAGACCGAAAGCTTCGTCGCCGGCTACGCGCAGGCGGAGTGGCAGTTGCCGCACGGATTCACGCTGTACGGCCGGCAGGAGAGCTCCAGTCGTGCCGCGCGCTCGACGTATCTCTCCGTCGGTCACCAGAGTTTCGACGTGCGGCAGACGACGCTGGGGCTGCGCAGCGACTTCCGGCCGCGCATGGCGCTGACGCTCGAGATCGCGCGCGCGGAAACCCTGCAGGGGCGGCAGAACGAGTTCCGCCTGCAGTGGAGCGCGGCGCTGCCGTGAGACCGAGCCGCTACCTGCGCGTCCTGGTCTGGCTCGGCCTGCTGCTGAGCCTCGCTGCGCCCGCGCGCGCCGCCGACCGCCTGCTGCTGGTGGTCGGCGCGCGCAGCCCGGTCGCGGCGCTGAATTCGGTCGAGCTCCACAAGCTGTTCCTCGGCCTGACCTTGACCGTCGACGACCATCGGCTGCGCGGGCTGCGCAACGACAGCGACGAGCTGATGCGGCAGGTGTTCTTCCAGTCGATCGTGTCGATGTCGGAGGGCGTGTACGACCGCCGCCTGCTGGCGCTGACGCTGCAGCAGGGTCGAAGCCCGCCGCCGATCTATCGCGACACGAAGTCGCTGTTCGATGCGCTGGATGCCGATCCGGACGCGGTGAGCTTCGCCTGGGCCGGCGACGCCGCGCGCGATCCGCGCATCCGGGCGCTGCGCGTGCTATGGCATCCGTGAAGCAATCGATCGCGACCCGCATCGCGCTGGTGGTGCTCGCCATCCCCGCGGTACTGCTGCCGGGGTTGTACTACGGCCTCGGCATCGTCGTGCACGGCAGCCATGCGGAGCTGTTCGTGCTGCACGCACGCACCTTCGCGCGCAACCTGGCCGAGGAACTGGAAGTGGGCGACGTGCTCGCGTCGCGCCAGCGGGTGACCGACGTGCTCGACCTGGCGATCCTGAACGCCGACGGCGTCTACGCCGAGCTGCTCGACAACGGCCGCTCGGTCAAGAGCGAGCTCGGCAGCCCGAACCTGCAGTGGCCCGGCCGGCAGGACTTCGGCTTCGGCACATCCGGCGATGCGATCTACTTCATCGCACTGCCGGTGGCGCGGCCCGGCCACGCGGCCGAGCTGCGGCTCGGCTTCGACGAGCGGCCCACGCTCGAGCAGATCCGGCACGCGATGCAGCGCGTGCTGTGGGCGCTCGCCGCGTATCTGGCTGTCGCGCTGGCGCTGGCGATCTCGTTCGGCCTGCAACTGTCGCGCCCGGTGATGGAACTGACACGCGCCGCGCGCCGCATCGCCAGCGGCAACTTCATGCAGAGCCTGAAGCTCGATTCCGGCGTGCGCGAGCTGCACGACCTCGGCGCCGACCTGGAGTACATGCGCAAGGCGCTGGTCGGCCTCAACCAGCGCCTGCGCGCGGAGCGGCGCGAGCGCGAAAGCGCCGAGGTGCGGCGGCTGGAACTGGAGCGGACGCTGCAGCACCGCCATCGCGTCGAGACCGTCGGCACGCTGGCCGGCGGCATCGCGCACGAGATCAACAACGCGCTGCTGCCGATCATGCTGCTGGCGGACTCGGCGCTGGTCGAACTGCCGCCCTCGTCGCCCGCGCGCGCCGACCTCGAGCAGGTCCTGGCGTCGGCGCGGCGCGCGAAGGAGATCGTGGCCAAGGTGCTGACGTTCAGCCGCGACACCGGCGTGTCGGAACTCGCGCCGATCGACCTCGAGGCCGAGGTGCGCGAGGCGCTGCGGCTGTTCGCGCTGCTGGTGCCGCCGAACGTGCAGGTGCGCGTCGAGCTGGCCGGCCCCTACCCGCCGGTGCGCGGCGATCCGGGACTCGCGGTCCAGCTCGTGATGAATCTGTGCACGAACGGCTACCAGGCGCTCGGCCGCGACGGCGGCACGCTGACCGTGGCGCTTTCGGCCGAGAGCGTCGGTCCGGGCGCGGCGGCGCGCGTGCCGCCCGGACGGCACGTCGTGCTCACGGTATCCGATACGGGGCATGGCATGAGCGCCCGGACGCTCGAGCGCATCTTCGAGCCGTTCTTCACCACGCGCGAGGTCGGCCAGGGATCGGGGCTGGGCCTGGCGGTGGTCGACGGCATCGCGGGCAGCTTCGGCGCGACGATCGAGGTCGAGTCGCAGCCCGGGCGCGGCACGACTTTCAGGGTCTACTTTCCGGTCGCGAAGGCGTCCGCGCCGGAAGCAGTCGCCGTCAGCGACGCCACGGGAGATGGAACATGAACCAGAGCGTCTTGATCATCGACGACGAACCCGCGGTGCGCGCGGCGCTGACACGCGTGCTCGGCCGTGCCGGCTACGCGGTGCGCGTGTCCGCAAGCGGCGACGCGGGCCTGAGCGAGCTGCGCCGGCAACCCGCCGACATCGTGATCACCGACATCATCATGCCGGGGATCGATGGCGTGGAAACGGTGCGGACGATCGCGCGCGAGTTTCCCCGTGTGCGGATCGTCGCGATTTCCGGCGGCGGCTGCTACGGGCTCGGCGGCTATCGGCCGCAGGCGATCACGACCACCGCGTATCTGACGGAAGCGCAGGCTGCCGGCGCACACGCGGTGCTGACCAAGCCGTTCGAGACGGCCGACGTGCTGAACGCGATCGGCCACGAGCCGCCCTCGTCATTGCGCGGCAACGGAGCGGAAGATGCGTAGTCCGAAGAGATGACCGCGCCCGTGCCGGTCAGGACTGTCCTGATCCCGAATTGGGGCGTCCACCCAGCAGGCAAGGCAGCCGCTTCAGATTACCTTCGCACTCCGACGCGCTCGACGCTGCAGTGACCGAAGTCGTGCGAGCCGCGCGACGCAGGAGCGATGCGGAGTGATGTTCCTACCCCGCCGTGACGCGCGTGCGCGCGATTGCCGCCTCGGCGATCCGGCCCATCATCGGCGGCGCGAACGACCCGGCAACAATGGATGATCCTGCGATCAGATCCTCGATCATGAGCACCGCGACCGCGCCCGTGAGCGGGCGGCTGCTGACCGACGAAGGCAACGTGGCCGCCGTCGTCATCGACGAAGCGGGCCGCGTGACCGAAACGACCGCCGCCGCGAACGCGCTGCTGGGACGCGGTGCGTCCGAACTGGTCGGGTGCGATCTCGACGGGCTCGTCGTCTCGGGCTGGAACTGGGTGGTGCGCAATTCGCTGCTGCGGCTCGCCTCCGGCTCGTTCGATGCATTCGAGCTCCTGCTGCGCGGGCGCAGCGGACGGCGCTCGCTGGTGCGCATGATCCCGCAGCGTTGGGCGATGCCCACGCACGCCGACGGCGCGAAGCAGTTCATGCTGCTGTGGATCGAGCAGCGCCGCAAGCTGCACGCCGCGGAGTCCGTCAGCGAATCGGAAGCCGAGCTGCGCCGGCAGGCCTACAGCCTGATGAAGACACACGAGGCCGAGCGCGGGCGCATCGCGAGCGACTTGCACGACGGCGTGGCGCCGCTGGTCGTGATCGCGAAGTTCATGATCGAGCATGCGATGCAGCGGATGGCGCGCGGCGAGTCGCCCGAAGCCACCGAGCTGCTGTCGAGCACGGTGGCGCGGCTGCGCGAGGTGCTGGCCGAGATCCGCCGCATCTCGACCGAGCTGCGGCCCAGTTCGCTCGACGACCTCGGGCTGCTGCCGACCATTCAGTGGCACTGCCGGATCGTGTCGCAGGCGTACCCGTCGCTGCGGGTCAAGAACGAGCTGACCGTCGACGAGTCGCTGATCCCCGACGAACTGAAGCTCGACATCTTCCGTATCGTCCAGGAAGCGCTGAGCAACGTCGTGCGCCACGCGGGCGCGAGCGACGCCTTTGTCACGCTGCGCGAAGCGCGCGGCCGCATCGAGTTGCGCGTCGAGGACAACGGCGCCGGCTTCGACATGCAGCGCGTGCTGCACAACGACACCGGCGCGCTGCACGTCGGGCTGCAAAGCATCCGCAAGCGCGTCGATGCCACCCGCGGCACGCTCGAACTCGTTGCCGCGCCGGGCTGGGGCACGCGCGTCGTCGCGCGCTGGCCGTTCGCCGCCGACCGCGCCGCCGCGTAGCGCTACGTGCGCGGCGCGCCGGCCGCTTCGTCCGGCGGCGGCGCGCCGTCAACCAGCCGCGACACGCTGCCGGGCCGCTCGATCAGCCCGCACTCCAGCGCGGCCAGTGTCAGTTCGGAGACCGTCTGCAGCCCGAGCTTGCGCTTGAGGCTGGCGCGGTGCTTCTCGATCGTCTTCGGGCTCAGGTTCAGGTACTCGGCGGCCGTGCGGTTGGTACGGCCCTCGGCGATCAGCTTCAGGATGCTGCGCTCGCGCGCGGTGAGCTTGCTCCACAGCGGGGACGACGGCGGCTGCGCCGCGCTCGGCTCGGGACGCAGCAGCGCATCGACCAGATGCACCGACACCTCGGTGCAGAAGTAGCGCTTGCCGGCCGCGACCTGGCGCAGCGCGAGCACCAGTTCGTCGTACGACGCGTCCTTCAGCACGTAGCCGTCGGCGCCGGCGCGCAACGCCTCGCGCACGTACTCGTCGGTCTTGTACGCGGTGAGCGCGAGCACGCGCACCTGCGGCAGCCGTTGCTTGATCTGGGCGGTGGCCTCGATGCCGCTCGTGCCCGGCATCGACAGGTCCATCATCACGAGGTCCGGTTGCCGCGCCACCGTCTGCCGCACCGCTTCCTTGCCGTCGCGCGCTTCGCCGATCACCTCGAAGTCGGGCAGTGTCGCGATCAGCGAGCGCAATCCGTGCCGCAGCAGGTTGTGGTCTTCGACGATCAGGACGCGCTTCTTCATGCCCGACCCCCTCGAGGCAGCGCGGCGCGCCGCGGAGTCTGATTAATCGAATTCGGCGCCTTTGTCAAAGACTCGCCGCGGGACGGCGCGCGCTTGACCGGCATCAGTGCGGCACGCCGTGCCGGCGATCGGCGCCGCGGCCCGCGCGTATGATCGCGCGCCGAACGCAGGTCGATCCGCAGGAGTCCACGCGATGAACGCACCGGAAACGAGGATTTCGCGCCGTTCGAATCTCGATCCGCGGCTGCTCGAGCGCACGCAGCCGCTGCCGATCCACTGGTACCTTGACCGTGCGTGGTTCGAGCGCGAGATGCTGCTGCTGTTCAACCGCGGCCCCAACTACGTCGGCCACGAGCGCATGGTGCCCGAGATCGGCGACTACAAGGTGCTGCCGTGGACCGAGAATGGCAAGGTGCTCGTGCGCAGCGAATCCGGCGTGAACCTGCTGTCGAACGTGTGCCGGCACCGGCAGGCGCAGCTGCTCGACCGGCGCGGCAACGTGCAGAGCATCGTCTGCCCCGCGCACCGCTGGACCTACGACCTGAACGGCAAGCTGCTCGGCGCGCCGGACTTCGACGTGACGCCGCAGTGCGACCTGCCGCACACGCCGCTGACGAGCTGGCAGGGGCTGCTGTTCGCCGGCCCGCGCGACCCGAACACCGATCTCGCGGACTTCCCGCTCGCGGCCGATTACGACTTCAGCGGCTACGTGTTCGATCGCATCCAGGTCGACGAGTGCCCGTTCAACTGGAAGACGTTCCTCGAGATCTTCCTCGAGCTGTACCACG
This sequence comes from Pseudomonadota bacterium, assembly GCA_029777935.1. Next base: position 4,914 of record JAKORH010000256.1, on the reverse strand, counting down.
TCGAGGCGGTGCACCCGGGCCTGCAGCGCTGGGTCGACGCCGGCAACTACGAGTGGGGCTTCGGCGACCGCTGGAGTTACCAGATCCTGGGCATCAAGGACGAGTTCCGCTCGCAGACTTCGCCCAAGTACGCGCAGTACCGAGACACGATCCTCGCCTGGTCCGGCGGCAAGCTGCCGAAGTACGGCACCGTGTGGACGATCCTGTACCCGAACGTGATGATCGAGTGGTACCCGTATGCGCTCGTGGTGAGCACGCTGATCCCGCGCAGTCCGGACCGAACGACCAACATCGTCGAGTTCTACTACCCGGAAGAGATCAAGGCGTTCGAACCGCAGATCGTCGCTGCCCACCAGGCTGCATACGCCGAGAGTGCAGCCGAGGACATGGAAATCTGCACGCGCCTGCACAACGGCCGCCGCGCGCTGTGGATCGCCGGCGAGGACGATGTCGGCCCGTATCACACGCCGCACGAAGACGGCATGATCCACCTGCACGACTGGATCCGGCGCGAGATGGGGCAGCGGCGCACGGCGTAGCCGCGCGCGGCAGACGGAAGGATTCCGCGTGCAGGGTCGACGCCGCGCGAGGGCATGCGGCGGTTTGCACGTGCAGTCGACGCGCGAGCTCGGACGCTGCGCGATCACCCGCAGCGCGAACAAGGGCCGCGCCGGCGAACGGCCGCACGTGCGACTCCCCGGCCGACCGGGTAAGCTGCGCGCTGCTTGATCTGCATCCAGTCGGGAGGCGCGATGTCGAATCCGGTGGACGCCCTGATCCTGGACCTGATCGAGTGGATCGGCCCGGAGCCGAAGCCGTATCCGGAAGTCATCGATGCCTGGCGCACATCGTGCCCGCGCCTTCCGGTATGGGAGGAAGCCAACCAGCGCGGCTTCGTCGAACGCCAGCATCGCGACGGCGTCGGCAGCTTCGTCGCAGTGACAGCGCGCGGTGCGGCGTTTCTCGCCGCTCGGCGTCCGCCGCGATGAAGATCGCGGAGAGCCGCCTGCATCGCGAGGTCGGCCGCAGCGACGACGTCAATCTGCCGGAAGTCGTGATGCCGGCCGACTTTGCCACCGAGAAAGTCGATGCGGCGGAGCGCGGGTAGCGATGGCCGACATGCTGGTCCGACTGTATGCGCTGCCACCGCTCGAAGCGGCGCTCGCCGCGCTCGACGCGCACGGCGTGCAGGTGCGCCGCGCGCGGGTGTCCGAGAAGCCGCGCGTCATGGCGTGGATGCAGCAGCACTTCGCCGCGTGGGCGCCGGAGGTCGAAGCGACGTTCGCGCGCCTGCCGGTGGCCTGCTTCGTCGCGCTGCGCGGGCAGGACCTGCTCGGCTTCGCCTGCCATGACGGCATCTGCCGCAACTTCTTCGGCCCGACCGCCGTGCTCGATTCCGAGCGCGGGCGCGGCATCGGCCGCGGCCTGCTGCTCGCCGCCCTGCACGCGCAGCGCACGCAGGGCTACGCGTATTCGATCATCGGCGGCATCGGACCCGCCGATTTCTACGTGAAGACCGTGGGCGCGGTACCGATCGAAGGCTCGACGCCCGGCATCTACGCCGGGACGCTGAAGTGCGCAGCGCCGGATTGAGCGCGCCTGCGAGCCGATTTCAAATCGAAGCACCTGTCGCCCCGCCGCAGAGCTTGCCCCGGCAGGGTGTAAGCCGAGGCCGGGGCCCAATTCCCCTTGCCGCAACTTGGGCCCCGGCCTGCGCCGGGGCGACGCGATGTCATGTCAGCGCGTCACGCCGCCGCACGCGCCGACGCGCTGCGTCGCCGACACTACGCCACGCCTTTCAGGAAGCCGGCCAGTTCGGCGTCCTCGCTCTGCGCGTGGATCGCGAACCAGCTCATCAGTTCGGTCGAGAAGCGGTGCACGCCGTCGAAGTCGTTGGCGTCGAACCGGCGGCGCGCTTCGGCCACGGATTCGAGCAGGTGTCCGTGCGCACGCTTGTGGCGCTCGTAGTGCGGATAGTTTTCCTGCAGCATGAACCGCTCCTCGGTCGCGCAGTGGCGGAGCAGGTGCTCGTGCAGCGCGAGCAGGTCCTCGCCGAAATCGGCCTCGGCCGGATCGTTCAGCGCGTCGAGGATCGCCTGGAACTCGCGGTGCAGGTCGTCGATCGGCTTGAAGCCGACCAGGATGTCGGTGTGCTTGAACTTGCCGGCGACGGCTGCCATGGCGACCTCCGGAAAACCGATGCCTGACGGTACGGCGCGTTGCGCGCACCGCGCTTGACCGAAAGCAAACCGCCCGCGGGCCTCTTGCAGTTTCCGGACATCGAAGCAAACTTGCGCTCCGGAGGTGTCCCCGATGTTGCAGCTTGCGAGGCTGATCGACCGCCAAGCACGGTATCGCGCCGGCTATCCCGCCCTCACCTTCGAGGGCGAGACGCACAGCTACGGCGAATTCGCCGCGCGGGTGCGGCGCACCGCGCAGGCGCTGGCCGGCCTCGGCGTCGGCCGCGGCGACAAGGTCGCCACCGTGCTCGCGAACTGCCGCGAACTGGTCGAGCTGCTGTGGGCGGTGCCGTCGCTCGGCGCGGCCAACGTGCCGCTGTCGCCGCTGCTGATGGGCCCGGGGCTGCTGTCGCTGCTGGCCGATTCCGATGCGGCAGCGCTCGTCACGCAGGCATCGATGCTGCCGGTCATCGACGGCATCCGCGCGCAACTGCCGCCACGCCTCGCTTCGCGCATCCTGCTGGTCGACGGCGCTTCGCCCGGGTATCCGGAGCTCGCGCCGCTGCGCGAAGCCGCATCGGATGCGGCGCCGGACGTGCGCCCCGCTGCCGACGAGCTCTTCAACATCATGTACACCAGCGGCACCACCGGGCTGCCGAAGGGCATCATGCACACGCACTTCGTGCGCTCGATGTACTGCCTGATCATGGCGAGCGCGTGGCGGATGACGCCGGAATCGGTCGTGCTGCATACGGGCGCGATCGTGTTCAACGGCGCGTACGTGACGCTGATGCCCAGCTTCTACCTCGGCGGGCACTATGTGCTGGCGCGCCAGTTCGACGCCGTGCAGACGGTCGAACTGATCGAGCGCCACCGCGTCACGCACACGATGATGGTGCCGGCGCAGATCGTGGCCCTGCTCGACGCGCCGAACTTCGCGCCCGATCGGCTCGCCTCGCTGCAGATGATCCTGTCGCTCGGCGCGCCGCTGCACCAGGAGCACAAGGACCGGCTGAACGCGCTGCTGCCGGGGCGCTTCTACGAACTCTATGGCCTGACCGAAGGCTTCGTGACCATCCTTGACGTCGCGGATTCATCGCGCAAGTCGGGTTCGGTCGGCATCCCCGCCCCGTTCAACGAGATGCGGATCGTGCGCGAGGACGGCAGCATTGCTGCGGTCGGCGAAGTGGGCGAGATCGTCGGCCGCGGCCCGATGCTGATGACCGGCTACTACAAGCGGCCCGACCTGACCGCGCAGGCGATCCGCGACGGCTGGCTCTTCAGCGGCGACATGGGCTACGCCGACGAGGACGGGTTCCTGCACCTGGTCGACCGCAAGAAGGACATGATCGACTCCGGCGGCGTCAAGGTCTATCCGCGCGATGTCGAGGAAGTGGTCGCGCGGCATCCGGCGGTTCGCGAGGTCGCGGTGTTCGGTGTCCCGGACGACAAGTGGGGCGAGACGCCGGTGGCGGCGGTGATACTGCATCAGCGCGGCACGATCGCCGAAGACGAACTGCGCGACTGGGTCAACGCGCGCGTGGCCGCGCGCTACCAGCGCGTCAGCCGCGTGATGATCCTGGAGGAGTTCCCGCGCAGCGCGGCCGGCAAGACGCTGAAGCGGGAGATGCGCGCGCCGTTCTGGGAAGGGCGAAGCGGGAAGATCTGACTTGTCGCCCCGGCGCAGAGCTTGCCCCGGCAGGGTGTAAGCCGGGGCCGGGTCCCAAGTTCCAACGTCGCAAATTGGGCCCCGGCCTTCGCCGGGGCGACAGGCTGCGTTGCGTCAGTCGCGGCCTTTGCCATGGCCCTTGCCGTGCCCGTAGCCGCGGTCGTCGCCGCGATCGCGGCGGGCCTCGGCGTAGCGCACGTTGCGCTCGTACCAGTCGTGGCGAACGAAATACACCGGCACGCCGCACGCGTTGTATTCGCGGCAGTACCGCCCCCAATGCTTGCGATGACCCGGCGGCACCCACAGGTATACCGGCTGCGGCTGCACGACCGCTACCGGCGGCGGCGCGATGATTACCGGCTGCGGCACGATCACCGCGGGCTGCGGAAAGCGGCCGATGTCGATGCGGCCGTACACGCCGGGCTGGCTGATGCCGATCGACACGCCGACATCGGTGGCATGCGCGGCAGGAGCGATGGCCGCGATCATGAGCGCGGCGGCGAGCGTCTTCTTCATGGCAGGGTCCTTCGGATGGTCTCAGCGGAGACTAACGCGCCGGCCGCGACCGGGCTGACGGCCGAACGGCCGATCGCGCGTTACGCAGGAAAACGCACGCGCAACTCGTCGGTCTGCGCGGCGGTGAGCGGCCGCAGCTCTTCGTGCCGCAGCAGCAGGAAGAGCTTCGCGGTCGCTTCCAGTTCCTCGATCGCATCGACGGCGGCCGCGAGCGTGACGCCGGCGACGACCGGGCCATGGTTGGCGAGCAGCAGCGCGTGATGACGGCCGGCGCGTGCGCGCACCGCTTCGGCCAGCGCCGCATCGCCCGGCGCGAAATAAGGCACCAGCGGCAGGCTGCCCACGCGCATCACGTAATACGCGGTCAGCGGCGGCAGCACGTCGTCGACATTCACGTCACGGAGCACCGACACCGCGACCGAGTGCGTGGCGTGCAGGTGCACGACGGCGCCGCTCGCGGAGCGCTCGCCGTACATTGCGCGGTGCAGGAACGCCTCCTTCGTCGGCGCGTCGCCCGAAAGCGGACGACCATCGGCCGCGACCTTCGCG
>JAKORH010000255.1 GCA_029777935.1 Pseudomonadota bacterium | reverse complement strand
CGGTGCTCATGCATCCCGGCGGCAGCGGGCCGTTGATGCCGACCACGCCCTTCTCGTTGTTGCCGATCTCGGCGCCGGTCATCTCGTTGAACAGCCGTACGTCGTAGCCGTACACGGGCAGTCCCGGCGAGCCGAACTTCGACGGCAGCGCTTCGACGCCGCGGCAGATCGCGAGGATCGGCCAGCCCGTCTCGGTCTGCCAGAAGTTGTCGATGATCGGTTTGCCGATGCCGTCGGCGATCCAGCGCGCGGTCGGCTCGTCCAGCGGCTCGCCGGCGAGGAACAGCAGGCGCAGCGACGACAGGTCGTACTTGCGGAGGAACGCCGGATCCTGCTTCTTCAGCACGCGGATCGCAGTCGGCGCGGAGAACATCGACGTGACCTTGTATTTCTCGACAATGCTCCACCACACGCCGCCGTCGGGCCGGATCGGCGTGCCCTCGTACAGCACGGTCGCCATGCCGGCGAGCAGCGGGCCGTACACGATATAGCTGTGCCCGACCACCCAGCCGATGTCGCTGGTCGAGAAATACGTTTCGCCGGCGTTGCCGCAGAAGATGTACTTCATCGACGATGCGAGGGCGACCGCGTAGCCACCGGTGTCGCGCTGAACGCCCTTGGGCTTGCCGGTCGTGCCCGACGTGTACAGCACGTAGGAGGGCTCGTTCGATTCGAGCCACTCGCACGGCACTTCGTCGTTCATGTGTTGCTCGCGCAGCTTCGCGTAGTCGAGATCGCGGCCGGCGACGAGCTTCATCTCGGCCAATCCGCGATTCACCATCACCACGTCGCGCGGCGGGAACCTGGCCAGCGCGATCGCGTCGTCCAGCAATCCCTTGTACGGCACTACCTTGCCGGCCCGCGAGCCGGCGTCGGCGCTGACGATCACCTTCGGCTGCGCGTCGTCGATGCGCGTGGCAAGGCTATGCGAGGCGAAGCCGCCGAACACGACCGAGTGGATCGCGCCGATGCGCGTGCACGCCAGCATCGCGAATACCGCCTCGGGCACCATCGGCATGTAGATCAGGACGCGGTCGCCGTGGCCGACGCCGAGGCCCTTCAGGATGCCGGCGAAGCGGTTGACCTCGCGGTGCAACTGCTTGAAGGTGTAGGTCTTCTCCTGGTCCGTCTCGGTCGAGACGTAGATCAGCGCCGCCTGCTCTCCGCGCGTGGCCAGATGGCGATCGATCGCGTTGTGGCACAGGTTGGTGCGGCCGCCGACGAACCACGCCGCGAACGGTGGCTTCGAGTAATCGAGCACCTTCGTAAACGGCGTCTGCCAGTCGATCAGACGCGCCTGCTCGCTCCAGAAGCCTTGCGGGTCGGAGATCGATCTAGCGTGGAACTCCCTGTAGCTGGTCATCGCGTGTTCCCTCCGAGGGTCTCGCCTGCAGTTCTCGCTGCTGCCGCAGCAGCTTCAGCAGCGGGTCGATCTGGATCAGCAGCCGCGGGAGGTGCGGCACGACCTCGCTGGCGCGCCCCGCGCGGATCAGCGCCAGCGCCAGGCTGACGTCCATCGAAGTCTCGTCCGGCCGCGCGTCGAGCGCGCCGGGGGCGGCACCCTCGGCGGCGCCGAGCACGATGCGGCGCGAGCGGTTGGCCTGGGCCTGCTGCGCGCGTCGCTGCGCGACGGCGCGCAGTTCCTCGGCGCCGCGGCGCAGGTCCTCGGACAGCGTGGCCACGCCGATGCAGGTCCAGACCTCCACACCCGGACCGGCGGCGTCGACGTTCTCCAGCACCTTGCGCAGGCGGGCGGCGAACCGCAGCACGCCGGAAAGTCCATTGGTCTGCGTCGCGACGCAGAACTCGTAGCGATCCGAACGCGTGCCGAGGTCCTCCAGCCGGATCGACGCCGCCAGCGTGCGGCCGACCAGCTTGATGCGGCTCTCGGTCTCGCCCTCCCACGATTCGGATTGCGGCATCGACAGCTCGACGCGCACGCAGATCAGCGCCACGTCCGACAGGTTGCGGCGCGAGTACGAGATCAGCTTGTCGACCTGGCGGTCGAAGAAGGGGAGATTCAGGAGTTCGGTGTCCGGGTCGATCGTGCGGGCGGATTCGAGCGTGGCCTGCGTTTCCGACAGTGTCTCGCGCGTGGTCGACAGTTTCACCAGCACTTCAAGACGCGAAATGAGTTCCGCCGCGTTCACGCCCTTCTGGATGAAGTCGGTCGCCCCCAGCGCGGCGGCGCGCTCGCGTTCCGCCTCCTCGTCGGCACCAGTGATGACCACCACCGGCAGTTCGCGGATCCTCTGCACCTTCGAACTGCGGATGCGCGACAGCAGTTCGAAGCCGTCGATCTTCGGCATCGTCAGGTCCGTGATCAGCACGCGGATCGACGCGTCGAGCAGGATCGCCTGCCAGGCGGCTTCGCCGTCGGTGACTTCACGGATGTCGAAGCGGTCGCGGATGTGCTGCGTGATCGACGCGCGCACGATGCGCGAGTCGTCTGCGATCAGCAGCCGTGCCCTGGGCGGCAGAGGCGCGGTGTTCTTGAAGTTGGCGTCGTCCGACACGCAATCACTCGCTGGTGCGGCTCTTCCGCGGCGCGGAGCGGCTCCGAAATTTACCCGAAACGTGCCATGCCGCACTGAACGGCGACGGCGTGGACTGGGATTTTCCGGAGTCTTCGGCTATCTTGGCGAGTCCTTTTTGCCATCCGTCTGATCGTGGTCACGCGATTGCGTTCATCCATCCGCGCGCCCGGGGTTGGGGGCCGCACGCGGGTCGCCGCGATTGCATGTGCGACCGCGCTCGCACTGGCGGCGCCCACGCTGGCGCGTGCCGAGGAAGGGCAGCCGCAGCCGACCGGGTCCGAGATCGTGATGCGCGCTTTGAGCTTTCTGGGCGTGCCTTACCGTCTCGGCGGCGAGGATCCGGAAACCGGCTTCGATTGCAGCGGACTGGTGCGCTACGTGGTCAGCGCCGTGCTCGGGCGCGATCTGCCCCGCCGGTCGAGCGCGATCGGCGCGGTCGGCCACTCGGTCCGACCGGACTCCCTCGCACCCGGAGATCTGCTGTTCTTCAACACGCTCGGCCGTCCGTTCTCGCACGTCGGCGTCTACATCGGCGAGGGCCGCTTCGTGCACGCGCCGGCGCGCGGCGGCAAGGTGCGCGTCGAGTCGATGCAGGCGCGTTACTGGCGCCTGCGGTTCAACGGTGCGCGCCGGATGGAGTCCACGGAATCGGTCGCGGCCCACGCAGCGGAGTCGGCCGGCGCCCGCGTGCGATTCGAGGACGATCACGCTTCGCTTGACGCCAAGCCGTAAGCCGGGTCCGGATCGCCCTCGAGACGCGAGCCGCCCGCGTTCGAGCGGCGGCTTGCACCGGGCGCATGGCGGGCGGATCGATCGGAAGGACGGCCGCCGGCGACAACCTCCCGGTCCGGCACGGCCCCGAGCGTGCCGTCGCTCTGGCGGTGGTAGAACGCCGGCGCGATGGATTGCGATGTCGTCATCATCGGTGCCGGCCACAATGGGCTGACCTGCGCCTGCTATCTCGCCGCGGCCGGGTTGAAGGTGCGCGTCGTCGAACGGCGCGGCGTGGTCGGCGGCGCTGCGGTCACCGAGGAATTCCTTTCCGGCTTTCGCAACTCGAGCGCGAGCTATACCGTCAGCCTGCTGCAGCCGCGGCTGATTCGCGACCTGAGGCTCGCCGAGCGCGGGCTGCGCATCGTCGCGCGTCCGTTCTCGAATTTCCTGCCGCTTGCGGACGGCCGATTCCTGAAGTTCGGCGGACCGCCGACGGCGCAGGAAGTCGCCAAGTTCTCGCTGCGCGACGCCGAGACGTTGCCCGCGTATTTCGCGCGCTTCGAGCGGATCGCGGCGCTCGCGCGGGACTGGATGCTGCGCGCACCGCCGAACCTCGGCGGGCCGCTGCTGGTGCGGGATGCGCGCGATGCGATCGCGGCGGCGCGGCTGCTGCTGCAGCTCGGACGCCTGCCGCGCGCGGCACAGCGCGGCCTGGTCGATCTTCTGACGAAGAGCGCCGGCCACTGGCTCGACGCGGCGTTCGAATCCGACGCGCTGAAGAGCGTGCTCGGCTGGGATGCGGTGGTCGGCAGTTACGCCAGCCCTTATGCGCCGGGTACCGCGTACCTGTTGCTGCACTACGCGCTGGGCGGGGTCGGCGGCGCGCGCGGGCAATGGGGACACGCGATCGGCGGCATGGGACGCATCACCGAGCTGATGGCGGCCGAAGCGCGCTCGCGCGGCGTGCAGATCGAGGTCGAAGCGCCGGTCGAGCGCGTGCTCGTCGAGCGCGGTCGCGCGGTGGGCGTGCGGCTCGCGAGCGGGCGCGAGATCCGGGCGCGCGCGGTGGCGGCGAACGTCAATCCGAAGCTGCTGTACGGGCGACTGGTCGAACACGCGGCACTGCCGGACGAATTCGTCCAGGCGATCGACCGCTATCGCTGCGGCTCCGGGTCGTTCCGCATCAATGTCGCGCTGTCGGAACTGCCGGACTTCGCGTGCCTGCCGGGAACGCAGCCGCAGCCGCACCACGCGAGCGGGATCGTGCTGGCGCCGTCGCTCGCGGCGATGGATCGCGCTTGGACCGACGCGCAGGAACACGGCTTCGCGCGCGTGCCGATCGTCGAGATGCTGATACCGAGCGTGGTCGACGACACGCTGGCACCCAGGGGCGCGCACGTGGCGAGCCTGTTTGCGCAGCAGTTCCGGCCCGACGCCGATTGGGATCGGCTGAAGGACGCGGCCGTGCAGGCGATCTTCGGCATCGTGCAGTCGTACTGCCCGAACTTCCGCCGCGCGCTGCTCGGCTGGCGCGCGTGGTCGCCGCTCGATCTGGAGCGCGAGTTCGGCCTGGTCGGCGGCGACATCCTGCACGGGCAGATGACGCTCGACCAGCTCTTCTCGCTGCGGCCGCTCTATGGCCATGCGCGCTATCGCGGGCCGATCGCGCGCCTGTACCACTGCGGCGCCGGTGCGCATTCGGGCGGCGGCGTCAGCGGCGCGCCCGGCTGCAACGCGGCGCGCGAGATCGTTCGCGATCTCGGTTGAACGTCAGCCGACCGCGCTCGCGGCAAGCTCGACGTTGCCGCCCGCCGCCGCGGTGTTGACCGTCACCGTGCGCTCGGTGCAGAAGCGCAGCAGATAGTGCGGGCCGCCGGCCTTCGGGCCGGTGCCCGACAGCCCTTCGCCACCGAACGGCTGCACGCCGACGACCGCCCCGATCATGTTGCGGTTCACGTACAGATTGCCGGCGCGGATGCGGGCGGCCACCTGCTCGATGCGCGCGTCGAGCCGCGTTTGCAGCCCGCACGTCAGCCCGTAGCCGGTCGCGTTGATGTCCTCGATCACCTGGTCGAGCCTCAGCTTGTCGAAGCGCACGACGTGCAGGATCGGGCCGAAGTGTTCCTGCGCGAGTTCGCCGATCGCGCCGATTTCGTAAGCGATTGGCGCGAAGAAATGACCGTCGAGCCCCGGCGGCAGCTCGCATTCGTGGATGATCCTGGCGTGCGCGCGCAGCCAGTCGCGCTGGCGCTGCAGCGCTGCGAGCTGTTCGGCGTCGATTACCGGACCGACGTCGGTGCGCGGATCGGCGGGATCGCCGATCCGCAGTTCGCGCATCGCTCCTGCGATCATCGCCAGCATCGCGTCGGCGATCTCGCTCTGCAGCAGCAGCACGCGCAGCGCGCTGCAGCGCTGTCCGCACGAGCGGAACGCGCTCGACATGACAGCGTCGCACACCTGCTCGGGCAGCGCGGTCGAATCGACGATCATCGCGTTCTGGCCGCCGGTCTCGGCGATCAGCACGCCGATCGGCGCATCGCGCGCCGCCAGCGCGCGGTTGATCGCGCGCGCGGTCGCGGTCGAGCCGGTGAACGCCACGCCGGCGACGCGCGGATCCGAGGTCAGCGCGGCGCCGACGGTCTCGCCGCGTCCCGGGACGAACTGCAGCACGTCGCGCGGCACGCCGGCTCCGTGCATCAGGCGCACGGCATCGAACGCGACGAGCGGCGTCTGCTCGGCGGGCTTGGCGATCACCGCGTTGCCTGTGACCAGCGCGGCCGCGATCTGGCCGCTGAAGATCGCGAGCGGGAAGTTCCACGGACTGATGCAGACGAACACGCCGCGTCCCGCGAGGCGCAACCGGTTCGACTCGCCGACGGGACCGGGCAGCGGCAGCTCGGCAAGGTTCCGTTCGGCCTGCGCGGCGTAATAGCGCAGGAAGTCGACTGCCTCCCGCACCTCGAGATGCACATCGACGAACGTCTTGCCGGCTTCGCGCACCAGCCGCGCGACGAGATCGTCGTGCGCGGCTTCGAACGAGTCGGCGCAGCCGCGCAGCAGTGCGGCGCGCTGCGCCGCCGGCCGCGCGTCCCAACCGGGCTGCGCGGCGGCCGCGGCGGCGACCGCGGCCTGCGCCTCGTCGACGGTCGCGTCGACGATGGTGCCGGCGTGCGCTGAGAGTCGCGCCGGATTCGGCACCGGCGCCGCCGTGCGCGTCGCCGCGATGCCCGCGATCAGCGGCGCGGCGTCGAGCGGCCGTGCCTGCCCGGCGCGGCGCGCGAGCGCGGCCAGCGTGGGTGCGTGCGCCAGGTCGATGCCGCGCGAATTCGGGCGCTCGTCGAAGAGCATCGCTCCGGTGCGCAGCGCACTCGCGTGCGCTCCGTGCGCCACCGCGCGCTCCGCGTGCGCGAACGGATCCTCGACCAGGCTTTCGGCAGGCACCGACCGGTCGGAGATCTGGTGCACGAACGACGAGTTGGCGCCGTTCTCGAGCAGCCGCCGCACCAGGTAGGCGAGCAGGTCCCGGAACTCGCCTACCGGCGCGTAGACGCGCACGCGCGCGGCCGGCTCGTCGGCGAGCAGCGCGGCGTACAGCGGCGCGCCCATGCCGTGCAGCCGCTGGAACTCGTAGCGCGACTGCGGGTGGCGCTGCGCCAGTTCGATCACCATCGCCGCCGTCAGCGCGTTGTGGGTCGCGAACTGCGCATACACAAGGTCGCCGGCAGCGAGCAGCCGCTCGGCGAGCAATGCGTAGGCGACATCGCTCGCCCACTTGTGCGTGAACACGGGAAAGCCAGACAGTCCGAGTTCCTGGGCGTGCTTGATCTCCCCATCCCAGTAGGCTCCCTTGACCAGCCGCACCGCGAACGGGCGCCCGACCTCGCGCGCGCACGCGAGCAGGTGGTCGATCGCGCGGCCGGCGCGCGGAAGATAAGCCTGCACCGCGAGCCCGAGTCCGGGCCAGTCGCGCAGCGACGGCTCGCGCAGCAGCCGCTCGACGAGTGCGATCTGCAGTTCCAGCCGCTCCGATTCCTCCGCGTCGACCGCGAAGTTGACGTCGGCCGCGCGCGCGAGCTCCGCCAGCTCGGCCAGCCGCGGATACAGTTCGCGCTCGACGCGGTCGAGCTGCGACGTCTCCAGACGCGGATGAATCGCCGACAGCTTGACGGAGATGCCGTCGCGTTCGTACCACGGGTGCGCATCGCGCGCGTTCGCGAGCGCGTCGACGGCGGCGGCGTAGGCGTCGAAATTGCGGCGCGCGTCGGCGGCGGTGCGCACGCCTTCGCCGAGCATGTCGAATGAATAGGTCTCGCGTGAGTCGGGCCGGCGCCCCGCGCGCGCGGAGGCCGCGGGCAGGCTCGCCGCGAAGACGAATTGTTCGCCGAAGCGGCGGATGCCTTCGATCACCAGAGGCCGCAACGTCGTGCGCGCCAGCCATGCGCGCACGGCGCTGGCGTCGGCGCCTGCCTGCAGTTCGGCGTCGCTCGCGGTGTGGCCGGCGATCTTCAGCGCGGTGGCGAGCACGCGTTGCATCAGCCCCTCGGTGCCGCTCGCCCGCGCAGCGCGGAAGGCGGCGAGCTTCTCCGCGATCAGCCAGGTCTGCGTCTCGGCGTCGGGCGCGCGCAGCAGCGCCTCCGCCAGCCGCAGTAGCGCGATGCCCTCGGCGCTCGCGAGCGGAAACGACGCGAGCAGGTTCTGCGCGGACAGCCACCCCGCGTCGGCGGTCCGCACGGCGGCGATGAATCGCAACGCGCGCGCCTGCGCGGCCCCGCGCACGGCGGCGTCCGGCGCCGACGCGAGCAGCCGAGCGATCTCGCCGCGCTCGTCCGCGGCCGGATCGCCGAATTCCGGCAGCCGATCGAGCAGCGACAGGAATTCAGCCACCGCGACATCGTTCATGGCGTGCCTCCGGGCCCCTGAATGCGGCGGCAATCTATCACCGCGCCGACGCCACGCCGACTACAATCCGCGACCTCCTTCCAGGCCTTGCCGACGTTCCGATGACCGCGCTCGACTTCTCGGAACCGGCCGGCTTGATCGGACTCTTCGTTTCCAGTTTCGTGTCCGCGACGCTGCTGCCCGGCGGCTCGGAGGTCGTGCTGGCCGCGCTGATCCACCAGTTTCCGGAGGCGTTCTGGCGCGCGATCGGCATCGCGACGATCGGCAACACCGCGGGCGGCATGACCTCGTACGCGGTCGGCCGGCTGCTGCCGAACCGGGTCGAACAGCGGGGCATCGAGCGGCTGCAGCGCTACGGCGCGTGGGCGCTGCTTCTGTCCTGGCTGCCGGTGATCGGCGACGCCCTGTGCGTCGGCGCGGGTTGGCTGCGCTTCAACCCGTGGCTGGCGGCGCTGCTGCTGGCGCTCGGCAAGTGCGGGCGTTACCTGATAGTGGCGGGCGGCTGGGTGTGGATCGAGGCGATGCTGCCGGCCTGAGCGGTCACGTGCCGCTTCGTATAATCCGCAGTCCGTTCCCGCGCGTTTCCATTCTCTCGAAGAAGATGAACCCATGAAGGTGCTCGTACCGGTAAAGCGCGTCGTCGACTACAACGTGAAGGTCCGCGTCAAATCGGACCAGACCGGGGTCGACATCGCCAACGTCAAGATGTCGATGAACCCGTTCGACGAGATCGCCGTCGAGGAGGCGGTGCGGCTGAAGGAAGCCGGCGCTGCAACCGAGATCGTCGCGGTGTCGTGCGGGGTGGCGCAATGTCAGGAGACGCTG
>JAKORH010000254.1 GCA_029777935.1 Pseudomonadota bacterium | reverse complement strand
GGCGCCCAGACCCAGCGCGGCGGCGTTCCCCACCACCAGTTGCCGTAGACGAACCGCGGATCGAAGAACGGCACATAGACGAACTGCGGCTGCGCCGGCTCGATGACGATGATCCGATCCTGGACGACGACGGTCTGCTGCGGGTTGCTGACGAGGTTGCCGGCCGCCAGCGCCCGGGCGCGCAGCGACTGCACGGTATCCATCACGGCGGCCTGCTGGGCGACGAAGGCGTCGCCGAGCTTTTGCGTCCAGTCGAGCTTGTCGTCCATCATCGCGAGCACCGACGGGAACCGCACCAGCGCGACGACGCTCGGGTCCCACGGCTGCGTCTGGGCGGCGGCGGCCAGCGCGTCGGACGCCATGTCGCGGTTGCGATCGACGAAGCGCGCCGCCTGCACCACTTCGAGCGGGTAGGTCGAAGCGATCAGAACCTGCGTCAGCAGCGCGTCCGGGTAGAGCGCGATCGGCGCGAGCAGCTCGTCCAGCGTCTGCTGGTCGAAGGGCGCCGCCGCCGCTTGCGCGCGCGAGGGCGCGCTGGTCAGCGCAGCCGCCAGTGCGAGCAGCAAGACGGCGAGCAATCGCCAGCGTCTGGCAAGCGTATTCAGGGCATCGTGCATTCGCGCGCTCCATCACACGCCGGACCGGCGGGTCGGCCCGGCCCGGCACACCTCCACCCAACGCGCGCGGCGCGGCGCACGTTGACCCCGACGCGGGCGCGAAGCGGTTGCGGGTTCAGGCCGGCTGAGCGACGCCGCCCAGCGTTCGCATCACGTCCTTGCGATAGCGGTTGAGCTCCTGGACGCTGGCGAAACTGCGTTCCATCAGCAGCGACAGGTTGTGCAGGATGCGCTCGACGACCTTGCCTTCCCAGACGCCGTCGAACCGGATCTGATGGTCGAGCCATTGTTCGAGCCACTGCGGGTCGGGCAGGCGGCTCTGGACCGTATCGCGCGGATAGAGTGACTGGTTGACGTGCAGATTGGTCGGATGCAGCGCCTGCGCGGTGCGCCGCGCGCTGGCCATCAGCACGCCGACCTTGGCGAACGCCGCCCGCGCCTCGTCGCCGAAGCGGTTCAGCGCGCGCTTCATGTAGCGCAGGTAGGCGCCGCCGTGGCGCGCCTCGTCGCGCGCGAGCGTCTCG
>JAKORH010000253.1 GCA_029777935.1 Pseudomonadota bacterium | reverse complement strand
GCTGTGCATCATCTTCCCGCAGATCATCCTGTGGCTGCCCGGCATCTTCTATGCCCATCAGGGGGGCGGATAATCGCCGCCGATGAAGAAGAGGCGCCTTGCGCTGTCGCGCGTCTATGGCCTGCTCGAGCCCGGCCCCGTCGTGCTGCTCAGCACGCACCACAAGGGCCGCTCCAGCATCATGACGATGTCATGGCACACGATGATGGAGTTCGAGCCGCCGCTGGTGGGCTGCGTGGTGAGCGGCCGCAACTTCACGTTTGGCCTGCTCGCGGCGAGCCGCGAATGCGTGCTGAACATCCCCACGGTCGAGCTGGCGCAGCAGGTGGTCGGCGTCGGCAACTGCTCGGGCCGTCGCGTCGACAAGTTCGCGAAGTTCAGCCTGACCGCCGTGCCGGCGCAGACGGTCGGCGCGCCGCTGATCGACGAGTGCTACGCCGGGCTCGAATGCCGCGTTCACGACGCGCGCTGGGCCGCGAGCTACAACTTCTTCGTGCTCGAGGTCGTCCGCGCGTGGATCGATCCGTCGCGCAAGGATGCGCGCACGCTGCACCATCGCGGCTACGGCGCGTTCATGGTGGCGGGCGAGACGATCCGGCTGCGATCGCGGATGCGCTGAGTCACGATCGCGGCGACGCTCGCTCGTTGGCGCTAATGTGCGTGCGGCTTCGCGGTCACGTATACGGTGCCGGTGAAGCTCGAGACCGGCTTGCCGTCGGCACCGGCGACGTCGATGCGATAGACGGCCAGCTTGCGCGAGCGCGATACCTCGTGCGCACTTGCCGTCAGCCGGTCGCCGAGGTTCGCTGCGGCCTGGTAGGTGATGTGCGCGTCGATGCCGGCCGCGATGTGGCCGTGCGAATTCGACGCCAGCCCGAACGCGCAGTCGGCGAACGCGAAGATCACGCCGCCGTGGCAACTGCCGTTGAAGTTCAGGTGATCCTCGCGCACCGTCATCTCGAGCACGGCGCGCCCCGGGCCGCCGTCAACGAGGCGGGCGCCGAGCACGCGCGCGAACGCATCGGCGGCGGCGAGCCGTTCGAGCCGTTGCCGCACCTCGTCGGCATGCGCTGCCTGTGGCAGTGCGCGCCGCTGGGCGAGCCGGCGGCCGTGGGCCGCCTCGGCGCCGTGCGCGCTGAGCGCATCGGCCAGCGCCGCGATACCTTCGTCGCGCGTGGCGCAGGTCGCAAGCACCGGCACGCGGTGCGCCGGCGCCGTGCGCAGCCGCGGCATCTCCTTCAGCTCGCGCACCGTGCGCTCGGCGCCGGGCAGGTCGGCCTTGTTGACGACCAGCAGGTCGGCGATCTCGAGGATGCCGGCCTTGATCGCCTGCACGTCGTCGCCCAGCCCCGGCGGGCAGACGACGATGCGCGTGTCGGCGATCCCGATGATCTCGACCTCCGACTGGCCGGCGCCGACCGTCTCGACGATCACGACGTCGAAGCCCGCCGCGTCGAGCACGTTGACGATCTCGCCGGTCGTCTTCGACACACCGCCCAGGTGGCCGCGCGAGGCGATCGAGCGGATGAATACGCGTTCGTGCGCGCCATGCTCGCCCATGCGGACGCGGTCGCCGAGCACGGCGCCGCCGGTGAACGGGCTCGACGGGTCGACCGCGACGACCGCGATCGTCCGGCCACGCCGCAGCAGTTCGCCCAGCAGCGCGTTGATCAGCGTCGACTTGCCCGCGCCCGGCGCGCCGGTGATGCCGACCACGTGCGCGCGCCCGAGTCTGGGCGCGATGCCGGCACTGATCGATGCCGCGGCCGGCGTGCCGTTCTCGAGCGCGGAGATCGCGCGCGCCAGCGCGCGGCGGTCGCCGGCGAGCAGCCGCGCGACAAGGGAGCGATCGACTTCGGGCATCGGACCAGACAAAGTGTTCGGCTCAGCCGAGGGCGAAGAACCGCTCCCTCACCCCAACCCCTCTCCCGGAGGAAGAGGGGCTCGTCTTCCCTCTCCCTCCGGGAGAGACGAGGGTGAGGGGGAGTCATGCGACTCCGGGAATCTGTCCATCCTCATAAGAACGCCTGCACGTGGCCGAAGCCGAGTTCGCTTCGCAGCCGGCCGCAGATCTCGCCGTGGGTGCAGCCGGCCTGCGCCGCCTCGACGACCTGCGCGAACACGTTTTCATTGGCGCTGTTCGCTGCGCGCGCCAGCGCGTCGAGTGCTGACTGCACGGCGGCCTGCGATCGCTGCGCCTTGTACGCCTTGAACGCATCGAGGTGTGCGCGCATCGCCGCGGGGTCGGGCTTCGCCAGCGGTGTGCGTTCGCCCTCGGCTTCCGCGGCGACGTACGCGTTGACGCCGACGACGGTCTGCGCACCGGATTCAACCTGCTGCTGGAAGCGGCGCGCCGACTCGCCGACCATCTTCTGCACCACGCCGGACTCGACCGCGCGGTACATGCCGCCGGCGTCGTCGACGATTGTCATGACGCGCAGGATCTCTTCCTCCATCTGGTCCGTCAGCTTCTCGACGTAGAAGCTGCCGCCGAGCGGATCGATCACGTCGGTCAGGTGCGCTTCCTCGCGCAGGATGTTCTGCGTGTTGATGGCGATGCGCGCGCCGAAGTCGGTCGGGCACGACAGCGCCTCGTCGTACGCATCGGTGTGCAGCGACTGCAGCCCGCCGAAGATGCCCGCCATCGCCTGCACGGTCACGCGCGCGATGTTGTTCAGCGGCTGCTGCCGCGTCAGGTCGACGCCCGAGGTCTGGCCGTGGAACTTGAAGCGCCACGAGCGCGG
>JAKORH010000252.1 GCA_029777935.1 Pseudomonadota bacterium | reverse complement strand
CGGTAGATGCGCGCCATCACGCCCTCGCCGTGCTCCTCGACGTAGCCGTTGCCGCCGAGGCATTCCATCGCTTCCTGCGCGAAGTGGCTGCCGCGCTTGCAGATCCAGAACTTGGCGATCGGCGTCAGCACGCGGCGGATTTGCGCCTCATGCTCGTCGCCGCGTTCGCTCGCGTCGACCGCGCGCGCCAGCCGCAGCGCGAGCGCGGTCGCGGCCTCGCTTTCGAGCGCGAGATCGGCGAGCACGTTCTTCATCATTGGCTGCTCGGCGAGTCGCTTGCCGAAGGCGTTGCGCTCGCCACAGTGATGCAGCGCCAGCGACAGCGCGTGCCGCATCAGCCCCGCGGTGCCGAGCGAGCAGTCGAGCCGCGTGAGCGTGCCCATCGCCAGGATCTGCGGCACGCCGCGCCCCTCCTCGCCCACCAGCCATGCGGCGGCGCCGTCGAACTCGACTTCCGCGCTCGCATTGGCCTGGTTGCCGAGCTTGTGCTTCAGGCGTTCGACCCGAAGCGCGTTCACGCTGCCGTCCGGCAGGATGCGTGGCAGCAGGAAGCACGACAGCGCCTCGCCCGCGTACGCGAGCACGAGAAACGCGTCGCTCATCGGCGCCGACATGAACCACTTGTGCCCGGTGATGCGGTAGCGGCGGCCCCAGTCGTCGCTGCCGTCGAATTCGGCGCGCGTGGTGTTGGCGCGCACGTCGGAGCCGCCCTGTTTCTCCGTCATGCCCATGCCGAGCGTGACCGCGCTCTTCTGCGTGAACGGCACGAAGCGAGCGTCGTACTGCGTGGCCGCCACCTTCGGCCCCCACGCTGCGTGCAGCCGCTCGTTGCCGCGCAGCGCCGGCGTGACCGCATAGGTCATCGACACCGGGCATAGCACCGACGGCTCCAGTTCCGTGAACAGCATGAACGCCGCCGCGCGCTCCACATGCCCGCCCGGGCCTTCGACCCACGGACTGCCGTGCAGACGCTGCCGCAGCGCCGCGCTCATCAGCGCGTGATAGCTGGGGTGGAATTCGACCTGGTCGATGCGATGGCCGAAGCGGTCGTAGGTCTTCGGCTCCGGCAGATAGGTGTTGGCAAGGCGCGCGTGCATTTGCATCGCGCTCGAGCCGACCTCGTCGCCGAGCGCGACGAAGCGCTGCTCGTCGAAGCCGGGATGGTTGAAACGCAGCGCGTCGCGCAATGCCCGGTTGCCGAGGTACAGATTGACGTCGACGAGCGGACTGCTCTGGTTCAGGACTTCGTGAGTGGCGGGCATCAGACTCTCCTGCGCCGGAATCAAGTCAAGTGTAGGTCGCGCCGCGCCGCGCGCGAGGCCGATCACGACGCGCCGCTGACCAGCGTCAGCAACTGCGCGCCGTAGCGCTCCAGCTTCTTGTCGCCGACGCCGGCGATGCCGCGCAGTTCCTGCAGCGTGACCGGCTTGCGCTGCGCGATCGCCGCGAGCGTGCCGTCCTGGAACACGACGTAGGCCGGAACGCCGTGCTCCCTGGCGACCTCGCTGCGCCAGGCGCGCAGGCGCTGGAACACAGCGTCATCGACGCCATCGACCGGCGCCTTCGCGATCGTGCGCTTGGCCTTCGGCACGCGCTCGGCGGCACGCCGCAACTCGATCTTGCGTTCGCCCTTCAGCACGGCGCGGCTGGCCGCGGTGAGCTTCAGCACGTTGAAGCGCGCGTAGTCGACCTCGACCAGGTTCAGCGCGACGAGCTGCCGCAGCAGCAGGCGCCATTCGGCCTCCGACACGTCGGCGCCGATGCCGAACGTCGACAGCCTTTCGTGATGGAACTTCTGCGTCTTCTCGCTCGTCTTGCCGCGCAGCACGTCGATGACGTGGGTGGCGGCGAAGCCGAAGCTGCTCTTCTCGTGGCAGCGATAGATGCACGACAGGAGCTTCCTCGCGTCCTCGGTCGCGTCGCGGCGCGCGGGCGGCGCCAGGCAGTTGTCGCAGTTGCCGCAGGGACCGCTGGCTTCGCCGAAGTACGCGAGCAACCGCACGCGCCGGCAGTCGGCGGTTTCCGCGAGCCCCAGCATCGCGTCGAGCTTGGCGCCCGACAGCCGCTTGTACGTCTCGTCGGCCTCGGACAGCTCGATCAGACGGCGCTGCTGCACGACGTCCTGCAGCCCGTACGTCATCCACGCGTCGGCCGGCAGCCCGTCGCGGCCGGCGCGGCCGGTTTCCTGGAAGTAGCCCTCGATGCTCTTCGGCATGTCCAGGTGCGCGACGTAGCGCACGTCGGGCTTGTCGATGCCCATGCCGAAGGCGATCGTCGCGACGATCACCTGCCCGTCGCGCTCCTTGAAGCGGCGCTGGTGTTCAGCGCGCGTCGCCGCTTCCATGCCGGCGTGGTACGGGAGAGCCTCGATGCCGTGGCCGCTCAGGAACTCCGCGACTTCCTCGACCGTGTTGCGCGCCAGGCAGTAGACGATGCCGGCGTCACCCGCGTGCTCGTCGCGGATGAAGCGCAGCAACTGCTCGCGCGGCTCGCGTTTCTCCACGATCCGGTAGCGGATGTTGGGGCGGTCGAAACTGGCGACGAATTCGCGCGCGTCGACCAGCAGCCGGTCCACGATCTCGCGCCGCGTCGGCACGTCGGCGGTCGCGGTCAGCGCGACTCTGGGCACTTGCGGCCAGCGCTCGCGCAGCATCGAAAGCTGCCCGTACTCGGGGCGGAAGTCGTGGCCCCATTGCGACACGCAGTGCGCCTCGTCGATCGCGAACAGCGCGAGCGTGCACTCGTCGAGGAGCTTCAGACAACGTTCGGACAGCAGCCGCTCAGGCGCGATGTAGACGAGGTCGAGCTCGCCGCGCCGCATCTTCGTCTCGACCGCGGCCGCCTCGCGCGCTGTCAGCGTCGAGTTCAGGAATGCCGCGCGCACACCCAGTTCGTCCAGCGCCGCCACCTGGTCCTGCATCAGCGCGATCAGCGGCGAGACCACGACCGCCACGCCGTCGCGGATCAGCGCCGGGATCTGGTAGGTCAGCGACTTGCCGCCTCCGGTGGGCATCAGCACCAGCGCATCGTGCCTGGCGAGCACGTGCTCGATCACCTCGCGCTGGAGGCCGCGAAAGGCATCAAAGCCGAAGATCTCCTTCAGCACATGCGATGGATTGCGCGTCGGCATGGGGCGAGCGTAGCAATCGCGGGAAGAGGGCGCGGCGCGTTCCGGCTCGGCGTGCAGCGGCCTGCCGTGACCCCACAAATAGGAGTCTCCCTTGACTTGAGCTCAAGGACAGAACTAAGGTTCAGCCACTGATGAATCCAGGTTCATTTCTTCATGGTCTATCGGAAGACTGAGACTCTCGAAGCGCGCCTTGCGGACAACCGCAAGCGCATTCTTGCCGCCGCGCGCTCACTCGTGAGCGAAGGCGGCTGGCCCGAGGCTCAGGTCAGCCATGTAGCGGCCGTGGCCGGTGTCGCCACCGGCACCGTGTATCGCTACTTCCCGTCGAAGGCGGACCTCTTCGTCGAGGTGCTCTCGACTGTGTCGCAGCGGGAGGTCGACGTTCTGGATGCCATCGCCAACGGCGCCGAACCTCCGGGACACCGGCTGCATGCGGCAGTCGCGGCTTTCGTCAAGCGCGCGATGAGAAACACACGATTGGCGTACGCCCTGATCGCCGAGCCGTGCGATCCGGAGATAGACCGGGCACGCCTTACATACCGGCACGCGATCAGCAAGCAGATCCTGCGCATCGTGCGCGACGGTCAGGAGAGCAAGGCGTTTCGCGTGGATCTCGATCCGAATGTTGCTGCGACCGTCATCGTCGGTGGCTTCATGGAGGGCCTCATCGGCCCGCTGTCGCCGCTGAATTCCGATTCTGCCGCCACGCTGCACAACCCCGGGGCGGTGCGAACCCTCGCCGAAGACATAGCCGACATCTGTTGTGCGGCAGTGGCGCCGCGGCGAGGCAACTTGTCTCTTCTAAGAACGACTGCCAGGACCTCAAGGAGCCAACCATGAACGCACCTTTCACGGACGCCCAGGCACGCGCCTCCGTCAGCGCCACCGACCGCTTCGCGACTCACATCGTGCAGAACCAGGCCGCGCCCGCAGCCGGCTTCAATGCGTTCGACAGCGACGTAGTGCTAACCGCCGCGATACAGCGCGAAGCGGGTTGGGCAGCAGCTCGATGCTCGGATCTGGGCCGCCTGGCTGGGGATGAAGGGGTGCAGGAACTTGCCCGCCTTGCCAACCGCAACCTGCCTGAACTCAGGACGCATGATCGATTTGGCAATCGGATCGACTGGGTCGACTTTCACCCCGCCTGGCACGAGTTGATGACGCTCGCGTGGCGGCACGCGGTTCCCAATCTTGCGTGGACGGCCCCTGGGCCTCACCCGCACTTTGCGCGCGCAGTGCTCGCCTACCTGTGGAACCAGGTCGAGCACGGGACGGGCTGCCCGACGGGAATGGCTTACGCCGCCTACGCCGGCTTTACTGCGGAGCCGGCATTGAGGATCTGGGCCGAGAAGGCTTGCGGCACCCGGTATGAATTCAACCGGCGCGAGGTCGCCGACAAGACGTCGGTTGTCATTGGCTACGCGATGACCGAAAAACAGGGCGGCTCGGATCTTCGAGAAACGCAGACCACGGCGGTCTTCTCCCACTTGGCCGATTACCACGGCGGCACCGCTTACTGGTACGAGCTGACTGGCCACAAGTGGTTCTGCTCGGTCCCGCAGTCCGACGGGTTCTTCACGCTGGCGAAAGTGGCCGGGCAGATCACCTGTTTCTTTCTGCCGCGCACCCTTCCGGACGGTAGCTACAACCGGTTTTTCATACAGCGCCTCAAGGACAAGTCCGGCAACAAGTCCAACGCGTCAAGCGAGGTCGAATTCTGCGGAACCCTGGCAATGCGAGTGGGGGTGGAGGGCGCCGGCATTCGGGAAATCATCAGCCACTCACACCTGACACGGCTCGACTTCGCCGTTGCCTCGGCGGGGCTTATGCGACAGGCGCTGACCCTGGCGCTGAATCACACGAGCACGCGCAGCGGCTTCGGCATGCCGCTCGCGAAGCTGCCCATGATGGCCAACGTGCTGGCCGACATGGCCATCGAAGTCGAAGCTGCGACGCTGCTCGCGCTCCGCGTCGCAAAGGCCACCGACTACATTGGCAAGGACGTTCAGCAAACGGCGTTCGCACGCGTCGCGACGCCCGTTGCGAAGTTCTTCAATTGCTCCGCCGCCGCGACGGTCGCGAACGAAGCGTTGCAGTGTCACGGCGGCAATGGGTTCATCGAAGAGAATCCGATGGCCCGCATCTACCGGGAGGCACCTCTGAACAGCGTATGGGAGGGCACGGCCAACATGATGTGCATGGACGTCCGGCGCGCGCTCCGCAAGAACCCCAACTGCCGCGAAGCGCTGTTGGCGGAGTTCCGCGATGTGCGCGGCGCAAGCAAGGAGTTCGACGGGTTCGTCGATGGGATTGGGCGACTGCTCGACGAAGTGATGGAGAACGAATTCCTGGCGCGGCCGGTCAGCGAAGCGCTCGCACGCGCCATCGAGGGTGCCGAACTGATCCGTCACTCAACCGGCGAAGTGATCGATGCCTTCATGGCGACTCGCATGGGTACGTCGCTCTACGGCCGGGGAACCTTGTTCGGCACAATGGGCCGGCTTGTCTCCAAAGCGCAGGCCGATACGATCGTCAACCGCGCCACGGTCGTACGACATTGACTTCGGCCAAGTTGACGTTAACGTCAACTTGGCCTAACTTGCCGCGCTCTCGTCCGGAGTGCGCCGATGCAGTTCAAGTCCCTGAATCCCGACTTCGCCGCGCGCGTGCGCGCCTCGTTCAAGCGCCAGGCCGCGATGGGGCTGATCGGCGCCGAAATCACGATGATCGAACCGGGCCGCGTGACGATCGAGCTGCCGGTGCGCGACGACCTCGGCCAGCAGCACGGCTTCGTGCACGGCGGCGTGGTCGGCATGATTGCCGACTCGGCCGGCGGCTATTCCGCGTTCACGCTGATGCCGGCCGATGCCTCGGTGCTGACGGTGGAGTACAAGCTGAACATGCTGGCGCCGGCGCAGGGCGAGCGGCTGATCGCCGTGGGCTCCGTCCTGAAGCCCGGCCGCACGCTGTCGATCGTGCGCGCCGACGTGTACGCAGTGGCCTCCGGCAAGGAGACGCTGATCGCAGCGATGCAGCAGACGCTGATGGTGATGCACGGCATGAGCGACGAGCCGCGCGTATAGACACGGAGACAACGATGAACCTGCCCGGACTGGACTTCACACTCGGTGCCGACATCGACGCGCTGCGCGATGCGGTACGCGAATTCGCACAGCGCGAGATCGCGCCGCGCGCCGCCGAGATCGACCGCACCGATCAGTTTCCGATGGACCTGTGGCGCAAGCTCGGCGAAATCGGCACGCTCGGCATCACGGTGGCCGAAGAGTACGGCGGCGCCAGCATGGGGTACCTCGCGCACATGGTGGCGATGGAGGAAATCAGCCGCGCCAGCGCATCGGTCGGCCTGTCGTACGGCGCGCACTCGAACCTGTGCGTGAACCAGATCCATCGCAACGGCAGCGCGGCGCAGAAGAGGAAGTACCTGCCGAAGCTGATTTCCGGCGAGCACGTCGGCGCGCTGGCGATGAGCGAATCGGGCTCCGGTTCCGACGTGGTGAGCATGAAACTGCGCGCACAGGACAAGGGCAGCTACTACGTGCTGAACGGCACCAAGATGTGGATCACCAACGGCCCGGACGCCGACACGCTCGTCGTGTACGCGAAGACCGAGCCGGAACTGGGCGCCAGCGGCATCACCGCGTTCCTGATCGAGAAAGGCATGAAGGGCTTCTCGATCGCGCAGAAACTCGACAAGCTCGGCATGCGCGGCTCGCACACCGGGGAACTCGTATTTCAGAACGTCGAGGTGCCGGCGGAGAACGTGCTCGGCGAAGTGAACAAGGGCGTCAAGGTGCTGATGAGCGGCCTCGACTACGAGCGCGCCGTGCTCGCGGCGGGGCCGATCGGCATCATGCAGGCGTGCATGGACGTGGTGACGCCCTACATTCACGACCGCAAGCAGTTCGGCACCTCGATCGGCGAGTTCCAGCTTATCCAGGGCAAGGTCGCCGACTTGTACACGTCCCTCGCGGCGTGCCGTGCCTACTGCTACACGGTCGGCAAGAACCTCGACGTGCTCGGCCGCGAGCACGTGCGGCGCGTGCGCAAGGACTGCGCCGGCGTGATCCTGTACACGGCGGAGAAGGCGACCTGGATGGCGGGCGAAGCGATCCAGATCCTCGGCGGCAACGGCTACATCAACGACTACCCGACCGGGCGGCTGTGGCGCGACGCCAAGCTCTACGAGATCGGCGCCGGCACGAGCGAGATCCGGCGGATGCTGATCGGGCGCGAGTACTTCGCCGAGACGATGTAGCGATAGGTTCTCAGATGCCGGCGTACCACTGATAGCCCTGATCTTCCCAGTAACCGCCCTTGCCGCCCTCGATGTCCGCGAAAGTGGCGACCAAATCGATGCGGCGCAGGTACTTGGCCATCTTGTAGCCGAGCTGGCGCGGGACTCGCAGCCGCAATGGCGCGCCGTTGGCGATCGGCAGGGTCGAGCCGTTGAGCTCCCATGCGAGGATCGTCTGCGGGTGGTAGGCGTCGTCGAAGCCGAGCGACTCGTAGTATTGGTGGCCGTACATCACGTCGAAGCAGCGGAACACCACGTAGCGCGCGGCGGAAGTCGGCTGCGCCATTTCGAGCACGCGCGACAACTGCACGCCGGTCCACTTGCCGATCACGCTCCAGCCCTCAACGCAATCGTGCCGCGTGATCTGGGTGCGAACGGACAACGCGCGCAACTGCTCCAGCGACAGCGACAACGGATGCGCGACCAGACCGCCGACCGCGAGCCGATAGTCGCGAAAGCCGTTTGCCGCGAGCGCGCGGTACTCGCGTGACTGTGGATCGGTGCTGCCGTTGGGGCGGAATACCGGCGAGATGTCGGCTTCGGTGTACTCGCGCGCCAGCGCGTTGCGCGAAAAGGCACTTTGCGCGGCGCGGCTCAATGCCGTCGCGCTGTCCAGCACCTTCGGTGCCCAGCTCGTCTCCGACAGCCGATCGCAACCGCTCAGCCACGCCGCGCCGGTCAGTGCCAGCGAGTTGCGCAGGAAGCGCCGGCGTTCATCGAGCCGCTTCATCGTGCGCCTCCGTTTCGATCGCGTAGCGTCCGGTGATGATCGAGCGCAGGTTGTTGCCGATGCCGGTCACGATCACCTGGAAGATGTGGATCACGAAGAAAGCGACGAAACCCAGCGCCAACAGGAAATGGATGCTGCGCGCCGATTGCCGGCCGCCGACCCCATCGACCAGCCAGCCCAGCACACTGTCCATCCGCGGTGACATCGCCAGGCCCATCAGCACCGCGCCGCCGCCGAACAGGAAGATCACGACCAGATACGCGATCCGCTGCAGCACGTTGTAGCGCAACGCGGCTTCGCCCTTCGGGTGCCGCAGCAACGCGTGGTCGATGATCGAGCGGCCGATGCCGCGCCAATCGCGCCGGGTCGGCAGCAGGTCGCGGGCGAGATGCCGCGTCGCCAGCGCGTACACGACGAAGCACACGCCGTTGATCGCGAAGATCCACGCGAAGAAGAAATGCCATGCGCGGCCCATCGACAGCCATTGCGGGCCGGGAATGGTCGCCCACGCGGGGAACCCGCGCGCCGTCGGCCGGCCGTTCGTGTCCGATGCACCGAACCAGCCGGTGGTGTCGAAGCGATGCGATCCGATCGTCGTGACGCCGCGCAGTTGCCCGTTCGGCAACTGCTGCGCGCGCATCGCCAGCCACGGCTGGTCGAAGGTCGAACGCGGCCCCCAATAAAGCGCCGGATGCGCGTTGAAAATCTGCAGGCCGCTGCCGAGCAGGATCAGCAGGCAGACGGCATTGATCCAGTGCATGATCCGCAGCGGCAGCGAGTGCCGGTACACCACGCGTTCGATCGCCCGCGGCGGCAGGCCGATTGCTTCCTCGGGGATGCTGGCCATGTCTGCAAGTACCCTGACCGATGTACTAGCGGTAGACGCTTAGTCCCGATCCAGTCCGGCGGGTTCCCGCGTGCATCTCGCCGCCGCCGCAAGCGGGGTATCCTCGGCTATCGGTCGCTGGCGGATCGGGGTCGGCACGAGCGCGTTCCGCCGCATGCTGATCGGGCGCGAGTATTTCGCCGAGACGATGTAGAGATGGGGAAGATCGAGAAGCTGCTGGTCGCGGTGCTCAGCGGTCGCTCGGACGGCAACATCGCCTTCGCGGACTTGTGCTCACTTCTGACTCGCCTTGGCTTCTCGACCCGCACGAAAGGGAGTCACCACATCTACTGGCGCGAAGGCATTGCCGAGATCATCAACATCCAGGAAAAGAAGGGCAAAGCCAAGCCGTATCAGGTCAGGCAGGTGCGAGAATTGATCATTCGTTACCGACTCGCGGAGGCCCTCGATGAGTGAACACAGGTACGAAATCATCATCTACTGGAGCGCGGACGACGCCGCATTCGTTGCCGAAGTGCCCGAGTTGCCCGGATGCATGGCGGACGGTACTTCCTACATCGAAGCGCTTCAGAATGCGCAAACCGCGATCTCGGAGTGGATCGAAACCGCGCGGTCGCTGAATCGCGCCATCCCCGAGCCGCGCGGCCGCCTCATCTACGCGTAATGCCCCGTCTCCCGGTCTGCCGGATAAGCATCGACCTCGCGTAGACGACCCGCCACCGAACGAATAGCTCGCCCGCATTGCCGTTGCACACAGACACGCCGGTGCTGCACGCACCGGCCTCGTACAGCCGCGCCGCGCGTCCGCTCGCGCTCAAGATGGACGCGCTGCAGCCGTGCGGCTCGTTCAAGCTGCGCGGCATCGGGCTCGCGGCGGAGCGGGCAGTGGCGCGCGGCGCGCGCGAGCTGGTGTGCCCGTCGGGAGGCAACGCGGGATTTGCCGCCGCGTATGCGGGCGCGCAACTGCGCGTGCCGACGACGATCGTGGTGCCGCAGACCACGCTGGCGAGCGTGCGCGACCGGATCGCAGCACTCGGCGCCAGCGTGATCGTGCACGGCGCGGTATGGGACGAGTCGAACGAGCGGGCGCTGGAGGTCGCGCGCGAGCGAAGCGCCGCGTACCTGCACGCATTCGACGATCCGGACATCTGGGACGGCCACGCGACGTTGATCGACGAGTGTGCGGCCGACGGCATCGCGTTCGATGCGGTCGCCTGCTGCGTCGGCGGCGGCGGTCTGCTGGCCGGCATCGTGCAGGGCCTGCAGCGCAACGGCCTGCGCCACGTGCCGGTGATCGCGGTCGAGACCGAGGGCGCTGCGTCGTTTGCGGCCGCGCTTTCGCACGGCGCGCCCATTGCGCTGCCGGCGATTACGTCGATCGCGACCTCGCTCGGCGCCAAGCGTGTGTGTACGCGCGCGGTCGAACTCGCGAGCGAGCACGAGATCGTTTCGCTGACGGTGACCGACGCGCAGGCCGTTGCCGCCTGCCTGAAGCTCGCCGACGAATTCCGCGTGCTGGTGGAACCCGCGTGCGGCGCCGCGCTGGCCGCGCTCGACGTACACCCCGAGCGCTTCGCGCGCTTCGGCCGGGTGCTGGTCGAAGTGTGCGGCGGCATCGGCGTCTCGCTCGCCAAGCTCGCCGAGTGGCGCACTCAGTTCGGCCTGGAGCGACCTTGAGAGCGGCCTCGATGCGCCAGTGGCTGGCGCAAGTGAAGCGCCTACGCGGCCGCACCGCGCAACCTGGGCCGGTCGATCCGAGTGCGCCGGGCAAGCGCGTCCGGCGGTTCGCAGGCAAAATCGAGCCTCTGCGGACGCGCTTGCTGCCGCGGCCAGTTCTCACCCTATGAGCCTTTTCGGTCTCGCCCTCGACAAGCTCGCCCTGTTCGCTCTCGCGGTGCTGCTGCTCGCGCTGACGCCGGGCCCGGTGTGGATCTACCTGCTGTCGCGCACGCTGGCGCAAGGGCGGCGCGCGGGCTACTTCTCGCTGTTCGGCGTGGCGGCCGGCGTATTCGTGCACCTGTGCCTGGCCGCGTTCGGCCTGTCGGCGCTGCTGCTGGCGATCCCGGCCGCGTTCGATGCCGTCAAGCTCGCCGGCGCGGCCTACCTGCTGTGGCTGGCTTGGTCGACGGTACGCGGCAACGGCATCTCGTTCGAGACGCAGCCGTTGCCGCACGTAGCGGACCGCGTGTTGTTCCGGCAGGCGATGGTGGCGGCGGTCGTCAATCCGAAGCTGGCGGTGTTCTACCTGTCGCTGTTTCCGCAGTTCATCGAGCCCGCGGCCGGCTCGGTGCTGGTGCAGAGCCTGGCGCTCGGCGTGGTGCACATCACGGTCGGCACGCTGGTCGACGGCGCGCTCGTCACGCTGGCCGGCGTGCTGGCGGCAT
This sequence comes from Pseudomonadota bacterium, assembly GCA_029777935.1. The sequence continues at coordinate 5,725 of JAKORH010000252.1, read as the reverse complement.
GGTTCGCCCCGCGGCCGCTGTGGCTGCGCACGCAGCGCTGGTTTCTCGGCACCGCATTCGGCGCACTCGCGGTGTGGCTGGCGCTGACGCCGCGCCACGCGGCGACGTCATGAGCGCCGCCGGGCCGCTCCCAAGGCGCTCGCTCCCCCTCGGGGGGACAGCGCGTAGGGCGAAGGGGGCAACCTGAGCCCGCCGGGCCGCCCCAAGGGCGACTCCCCGAGCGCGCAGCGCGAGGGTAGCCCACCGCGCTCGCGCGACCGGCGATGAACGACCTTGCCGTCACGCCGTTCGGCGCGCGCTTCGACCGCTCGATGCCGCAGCCGCCGGCGATCGCGCGCGCGATCCTCGAGGGCTTCGACCGCCACTACCGCCTGTTCCGCTACGTCGCGCAGCAGGCCAAGCAGCGCTTCGAGGACGGCGACTGGATCGGCATGCGCGACTCGGCGCGCGAGCGGATCGCGTTCTACGACCAGCGAGTGCGGGAAGGCTCGGCACGCGTCGAGCACGACTTCGACCTGGCGGCGCTGACGGATGACGAGCGCGACGCGCTGTGGCAGGCGACCAAGCAGCACTACATCGCGCTGCTGGCCGAGCACCGCCAGCCCGAGTGCGCGGAGACTTTCTTCAACTCGGTGTGCGCCAAGCTGCTGCACCGGGACTACTTCCGCAACGCGTTCATCTTCGTGCGGCCGGGGGTGGCGACCGACTACATGGACTCGGATCCGCCGTCGTACCGCAGTTACTACCCGGCCCGAGGCGGGAAGAACTCCGGGCTGCGCGCCACGCTGCGGCAGATCCTGATCGACTTCGGGCTGGCGTGCCCGTGGGTCGACGTGGAGCGTGACGTCCGCCGCGCGATCCGCGCGGTGTGCCGCGCGCACGACCGCGGCGAGGCGCCGAACGCGCTGACGCGGCCGTTCCACGTCGAGCCGGATTGCCAGATCCAGGTGCTGTCGAGCCTGTTCTACCGCAACAAAGGCGCCTACATCGTCGGCCGCATCATCAACGGCACGCGCATCACACCGCTGGCGGTGCCGATCCTGCGCAACGCGCGCGGGCAGCTCTTCCTCGATGCGGTGCTGTTGAGCGGCCAGCACCTGGCCACGCTGTTTTCGTTCACGCGTGCCTACTTCCTGGTCGACATGGAGGCGCCGAGCGCGTACGTCGAGTTCATCCGCTCGATCCTGCCGCACAAGCCGGCCTCCGAGCTGTACACGATGGTCGGGCTGCAGAAGCAGGGCAAGACACTCTTCTACCGCGACTTCCTGCACCATCTGCGGCACTCGTCGGACCAGTTCGTGATCGCGCCGGGCATCAAGGGGCTGGTAATGACGGTGTTCACGCTGCCGTCGTATCCGTACGTGTTCAAGATGATCAAGGACGTGATCCCGTATCCGAAGGAGACCGATCACGACCAGATCAAGGCCAAGTACCTGCTGGTGAAGATGCACGACCGCGTCGGCCGCATGGCCGACACTTGGGAGTACTCGCAGGTGGTGCTGCCGCGCGCGCGCTGCTCGCCCGAGCTGCTCCAGGAGCTGCTCAACTTCTGCGCCAGCCAGGTCGAACTCTCGCGCGACACGGTGCTGATCAAGCACGTGTACATCGAGCGCCGGATGACGCCGCTGAACATCTACCTGATGCACGCGTCCGACGCCGAGGTCGAGCACGCGATCCGCGAGTACGGCCAGGCGATCAAGGACCTGGCGGCGGCCAACATCTTCCCCGGCGACATGCTGTACAAGAACTTCGGCGTCACCCGCCTGAACCGCGTGGTCTTCTACGACTACGACGAGATCGAGTACATGACCGACACCAACTTCCGCCGCGTGCCGCCGGCGATGACGGAGGAGGACGAGATGTCGGACCAGCCCTGGTACCACGTCGGCAAGCACGACGTGTTTCCCGAGCAGTGGGCGCCGTTCCTGCTCGGCGACCCGCGCATCAAGGCCGCACTGCTGAAGCATCACGCGGACCTGTTCACCCCCGAGTTCTGGCAGAGCCGCAAGGAGCGCATCCAGCGCGGCTACCTCGAGGACGTGTTCCCGTATCCCGACGAACTGCGGTTCGGCCCCTGAACCGGTGCCGGCGCTGCGATACAGTGGCGCCGTCGCAGCGCGAATCGGAGGCCGGCGATGGCGGTCATTCACTACATCACGCAGGTCCAGTTCGATTTCGGCGCGGTCAGGCTGGCGCGCGCCGAGGCCGAGCGCGTCGGCATCCGCCGGCCGCTGGTGTGCACCGACAGGGGCATCGTCGCCGCCGGTCTGCTCGCGCGCCTGACCGACGCGCTCGGCGACCTGCCTCACGCCGTCTTCGACGGTACGCCCTCGAATCCGACCGAGCGGGCCGTGATGCAGGCGACGGAGGCCTACCGCGCGCACCGGGCCGACGGCCTGATCGCGCTCGGCGGCGGCTCGTCGATCGATCTCGCCAAGGCGGTGGCGATTCTCGCCACGCACCCGGGCCGGCTCGCGGATTACGCGACCATCTACGGCGGCAGCCCGAAGATCACCGCGCAGGTCGCGCCGCTGATCGCGATCCCGACCACGGCCGGCACCGGCAGCGAAGTGGCACGCGGCGCCATCGTGATCCTCGACGACGGCCACAAGCTCGGCTTCCACTCGTGGCACCTGGTGCCGAAGACAGCGATCTGCGATCCCGAGCTCACCGTCGGCCTGCCGCCGAAACTGACCGCCGCCACCGGCATGGACGCGGTCGCGCACTGCATCGAGACGTATCTTTCGAACGCGGTCAATCCGCCCGCCGACGCGATCGCGTTCGACGGCCTCGAGCGCGCGATCGCGCACCTCGAACGCGCGGTCGCGGACGGCGCCGATCGCGAGGCGCGCTGGAACATGATGAGCGCGTCGATGCAGGGCGCGATGGCGTTCCAGAAGGGACTCGGCGCCGTGCATTCGCTGTCGCACGCGCTCGGCGGGCTGCCCGTCGGCCCGCACCACGGCACGCTGAACGCGGTGCTGCTGCCGGAGGTCGTGAAGTTCAACGAGGCCGCAGTGCCGGCCAGGGTGCACGCCGTGGCCGGCGTCTTCGGCCGCCAGGACGGCGCGGGGCTGGCCGACGCGATCCGTGCACTGAATGCGCGCCTCGGCCTGCCGCCGGGGCTGGCCGCGATGGGCATCGGCCGCGACACCTACGACTATGTCGCCGACAACGCGCTGAAGGACCACTGCCACGGGACCAACCCGCGCGCGGCCACGCGCGAGGACTACCTGCGGATGCTCGCGGCGTCGGCGTAGCCGCGCCGGACACGCCGCGCATCGGTGTCGCACCGGGCTTGCGCCGGCCCGGATCCTGCGGGACACTTGCGGCCCCTCGAGTCGGGACCGGCCGCTAACGGAGGGGAGGCGGCGACCCGACAGCGACCACAACCCATTCGAACGAGAAGACGAACCCGGAGACATGGGCGTGACCGCACAGGACATCATCCTGGAGACGCGCGGACTCACCAAGGAGTTCAAGGGCTTCGTCGCCGTGCAGGACGTGAGCTTGCGCGTGCAGCGCGGCACGATCCACGCGCTGATCGGACCCAACGGAGCCGGCAAGACGACCTGCTTCAACCTGCTGACCAAGTTCCTGCCGCCGACCGCGGGCTCGATCGTCTACAACGGCCACGACATCACGCGCGAGAAGCCGGCGCAGATCGCGCGCCGCGGAATCATCCGGTCGTTCCAGATCTCGGCCACGTTCCCGCACCTGACGGTGCTGGAGAACGTGCGCGTGGCGCTGCAGCGCGAGCTGGGGACGTCGTTTCACTTCTGGACCTCGGAGCGCACGCTCGAGGCGCTGACGCCGCGCGCGCTGGAACTGCTGCGCACGGTGGGCCTGGAAGAGATGGCCAACCACGTCACGGTCGAACTGCCGTACGGGCGCAAGCGCGCGCTGGAGATCGCCACCACGCTGGCGATGGAGCCGCAGCTGATGCTGCTCGATGAGCCGACGCAGGGCATGGGCCACGAGGACGTCGAGCGCGTGACCGACCTGATCAGGAAGGTCGCCGCCAACCGCACGATCCTGATGGTCGAGCACAACATGAACGTGGTGGCCAAGATCGCCGACGTGATCACGGTGCTGCAGCGCGGCCAGGTGATCGCCGAGGGCCGGTACGAAACGGTGTCGAAGAATCCGCAGGTGCTCGAGGCCTACATGGGCAGCGCCGAGGCGGAGCTGAAGGGGGCACATGGCTGAGGGCGATCGCGACGGGCGCGAATTCCTGCGGCTGACCGACGTGCACGCCTTCTATGGCGAGTCGCACATCCTGCATGGCGTGGACATGCTGGTGAACCGCGGCGAGGTCGTGACGCTGCTCGGGCGCAACGGCGCGGGCCGCACGACGACGCTCAAGGCGATCCTGGGACTGGTGGGCAAGCGCTCCGGGTCGATCATGCTCAACGGCGTGGAAACGATCGCGCTGGCGCCGCACCGGATCGCGCACCTCGGCATCGGCTATTGCCCGGAGGAGCGCGGCATCTTCGCCAGCCTGACCTGCGAGGAGAACCTGCTGCTGCCGCCGCCGGTTGCCAGCGGCGGCATGTCGCTCGACGAGATCTACGCGATGTTCCCGAATCTGAAGGAGCGGCGCGCCAGCCCCGGCACGCGCCTGTCGGGCGGCGAGCAGCAGATGCTGGCGGTAGCGCGCATCCTGCGCACCGGTGCGAAGCTGCTGCTGCTCGACGAGATCAGCGAAGGGCTGGCGCCGGTGATCGTCCAGGCGCTGGCGCGCATGATCCGCACGCTGCGCGAAAAGGGGCTTACGATCGTGATGGTCGAGCAGAACTTCCGTTTCGCCGCGCCGCTGGCGGATCGCTTCTACGTGATGGAGCGCGGCCGCATCATCGAAAGCTGCACGGCCGCCGAATTGCAGTCGAAGACCGAGCTGCTGCACGAGTATCTGGGTGTGTGACCGGCCCATCGAACACCGGGCACGTAACAAGCAGGGCACGTAACAAGCAGGAGAAACGATGAAACGCAAGCTGCTATCCACCTTCGTTGCCGCCGCGCTCGCGTTCGGAGGCGCCGCGCAGGCGCAGATTTCCGACGGCATGGTCAAGATCGGCGTGCTGTCGGACATGTCGAGCCTGTACGCCGACATCGGCGGGCCCGGCTCGACGCTGGCTGCGAAGATGGCGGTCGAGGACTTCCAGAAAACCTCGAAGGCCGGCCTGAAGATCGAGGTCGTTTCCGCCGACCACCAGAACAAGCCCGACGTCGGGTCGGCCATCGCGCGCCAGTGGTACGACGTCGACCACGTCGACGCGATCTTCGACGTGCCGAACTCGGCGGTGGCGCTGGCGGTCAACCAGGTGACGCGCGAGAAGGGCAAGGCGTTCATCGACTCGGGCGCCGCCTCGTCCGACCTGACCGGCAAGCAGTGCTCGCCCAACACGGTGCACTGGACCTACGACACCTGGATGCTGGCGCACGGTACCGGTGGCGCGATCGTCAAGACCGGCGGCAACACGTGGTTCTTCATCACCGCCGACTACGCGTTCGGCCACGCGCTCGAGCGCGACCCCGCCGCGGTCGTGACGCAGGAAGGCGGCAAGGGGCTCGGCGCCGTGCGCGTGCCGCTGAACACGCAGGACTGCTCCTCGTATCTGCTGCAGGCACAGCAGTCGAAGGCCAAGGTGAGCGGACTGGCCAACGCCGGCGGCGACACGATCAACTCGATCAAGCAGGCGGCCGAGTTCGGCATCGTCAAGGG
>JAKORH010000251.1 GCA_029777935.1 Pseudomonadota bacterium | reverse complement strand
TGGAAGCACGACAGCGTGACCAGCAGCCACTTGACGACGTGTGTCGCCGGCGGCACCGCGGGCCGGAAGCGCATCTCGGGGTCGAACTTCTCCTCGAGTTCCTGCAGCTTCCTTTCGTCGACGGGCGCGACCGCGGCCATCAAACCTCTCGTTTGTGTAACCGGGAGGTGTCATGCCCGCGAAAGCGGGCATCCAGCCTGGGATGTGCCGCGCTGGATTCCCGCTTGCGCGGGAATGACACGTCGGGCGGGCAGAAGAGCTACTTCAGCAACCCGACTTCCTTGTAGAAGCGCTCGGCGCCCGGATGGAACGGGATGCCGGCGCCGACGACCGCGTTCTCGCGCGTGATCACCTTGCCCTTCGCGTGCCCGGCGTCGAGCAGCTTGCGCGAATTGGCGTTCCACAGCGCCTTGGTGATCTCGTAGATCAGGTTCGCGTCCTGCTTTTCCGCCGTCACCCACTGTGCGCCGACCGCGAGCGTCTTGACTTCGCCCACGCCCTTGTAGGTGTTGGCCGGGATCGTATCGGGCGCGAAGAACGAATACTGCGCGCGCATCTTGTCGATCTCGGCGCCGGCGATCGGCACCAGTTCGATGCCGCCGCCGGCGGCGGCCAGTTCGGAGATCGCGCCGGTCGGATAGCCGCCGACGAAGAAGAACGCATCGAGCGCGCCGTCGCGCAGCTTGTCGCCCGCCTGGTTGGGCTTCAGGTACTCGGCCTTGATGTCCTTCTCGGTGATGCCGAAGGCGCCGAGGATGATGCGCGCGTCGACCAGCGTGCCCGAGCCGGGCTCGTCGAGCGACACGCGCTTGCCGCGCAGGTCGGCGACCGAGCGGACGTTCGCGCCCTTGCGCGCGACGATGTGGATGCTCTCGGGATACAGGTTGGCGATCAGCCGCAGGCCGGTCACCTTCGGCTTGCCTTCGTACACTCCCGTGCCGGTGTACGCCCAGTAGGCGACGTCCGACTGCGTGAAGCCCGATTCCAGCGCGCCGCCCTGGATTCCGTTGATGTTGGCCACCGATCCGTTCGACGCCACCGCGGTGGCGACCAGTCCAGGCACGCCGCAGCTTCCGCCTTCGCTGCACGGCCGCGAGCCGGGCGGATTGGAGATCGCGTTGGCGATCAGCCCGCCGACCGGGTAGTAGGTGCCGGCGGTACCGCCGGTGCCGATGCGGAAGAACTTGATGTCCTGGGCCGCGGCGCAGAGCGCCAGCGCCCCGGCCAGACCGACTGCAAGGAAGCGCAGCAAACGCATGTCCACTCTCCTGTATTGCGGTTGAAAACGCGCGCGAACTCTACTTCATTCGAGAGCGGCGCGGACGTGGTCCGGCCACGGCGCGGACTTGCCCCGCGCGTAGTCGAACCACACGATCACCGTGCGCCCGGTCGCGTAGGCCGTGCCCGGTTCATCGGCGCGCTCGATCACGATCGACATCTCGATGCTCGAGCGCCCGAGCCTGGTCACGATCTGCTTGACCAGCGCGGTGCCCGGGTACGTCATCGCCTTGACGAAGTCGCACGCCGCGTGCGCGAGGATCGGCGCCTCGCCGGTCGGCAGGGTCGGAAAGCCGAACTGCGCGAACCACTGGATGCGCGCCTCCTCCATCAGCCGGAAGGACTGCACGGTGTTCAGGTGACTCATCGCGTCCATGTCACCCCAGCGCAGCGGGATTTCGACCAGGAACTCTTTCATGTCAGTGCGTGATGCTTTCGTATAGATCGTGCCACCCGGGATTCATTTCCTGAATCAGGTTCGCCTTCCAGTCGCGATGCCACTTCTTGATCAGCTTCTCGCGCGCGATCGCTTCGATCATCGATTCGTGCAGTTCGTACCAGACCAGGGACTTCAGCCCGTGCTCCTTCGTGAATCCCTTGACGAGTCCTTCCCTGTGTTCCCAGACGCGCTTGACGAGATCGGACGTGACACCGACATACAACGTGCCATACGGCTTGTTCGTCATGATGTACACGTAGGCCGAGTCCCGCATCGCCCGTCGCCCCGGCGCAGGCCGGGGCCCAATTTGAATGAAAAGAAATTAGGCCCCGGCCTGCGCCGGGGCGACGGAATCCCTCACGACACTGAGAGACCATCATCCGCCGCGATGATCGCGCCGTTGATGAACTGTGATTCGTCGGCCACGACCAGCAGCAGCACGCCGTCCAGGTCCTCCGCGCTGCCGACGCGCCGGCGCGGCAGCATCTGCATCAGCTTGCGGCCGGCCTCGGTGTCCCAGTGCTCTGCGTTGATCTCGGTGCGGATGTAGCCGGGGCAGATCGCGTTGACATTGATGCCGTAGCGGCCCCACTCGAGCGCCTGCGCCTTGGTCATCTGCACCACGGCCGCCTTGCTCATCGCGTAGATGCCGAGCTGCGGCACCACGCGCAACCCCGCGACCGATGCGATATTGACGATGCGGCCGCGGAAAGCCGGCTGCTGCTTGCTGCGCGCGATCATGCGCTTCGCCACGGTCTGTGCGACGAAGAAGGCGCCCTTGACGTTGGTGTTGAATACGTAGTCGTAGTCGACCGGCTCGACATCGGTCAGCCGCTGCGTGGTCGACACGCCCGAGTTGTTGACGAGGATGTCGATCGGGCCGTTTTCGCTTTCGATCTTCTCGACTGCGGCGCGGACCGACTCGAGATCGGTCACGTCCATCGGCACCACGTCGGCCTCGCCGCCGGCCGATTCGATCTCCGCACGCAGTTCCTTCAGCCGCTCCTCGCGCCGCGCCGCCAGCACGACCAGGGCGCCGTTGGCCGCCAGCACGCGCGCGAAGCGCGACCCGAGTCCGCTGCTCGCCCCGGTCACGAGGGCGATCTTTTCCTTCAGGTTCGTTCGCATGATCCCTCCCGCGAGCCGCCGATGATCGCACAACCGCCCCTCTAGAATCCGGCCTCTACGAGCGACGGCGACAATCTTCGAACACGACAGCGGGGGCACCATGCAAGGCAGCGAGCGCGAATCGATGGAGTACGACGTGGTCGTGGTGGGCGGCGGGCCGGCGGGACTCGCGGCCGCTATCCGCATCAAGCAGCGCGCCGCCGAAGCGGGCAAGGACTTGGGCGTGTGCGTGCTGGAGAAGGGTTCCGAGATCGGCGCGCACATCCTGTCCGGCGCGGTGATGGACCCGCGCGCGCTCACCGAACTGATCCCCGACTGGAAGGAACGCGGCGCGCCGCTGAATACGCCCGTCTCTGAGGACCGCTTCTACATCCTCACCGAGAAGAGCGCACTGTACAACCCGCACTGGCTGCTGCCCGCCTGCTTCATCAACGACGGCTACTACATCGTCAGCCTGGCCAACGTGGTGCGCTGGCTCGGCAAACAGGCCGAAGAGCTCGGTGTGGAGATCTTTGCCGGCTTCGCCGCGGCGGAAGTGTTGTACGACGACAGCGGTGCGGTGCGCGGCGTGGCCACCGGCGACATGGGCATCGGCAAGGACGGGCAGCCGACCGCGAACTTCCAGCCCGGGGTCGAACTGCTCGGCAAGTACACGCTGTTCGCCGAGGGCGCGCGCGGGCACCTGGGCAAGCGCGTGATCGAGAAGTACCGCCTGAATGACGACCGCGATCCGCAGACGTGGGGCATAGGCATCAAGGAAGTGTGGGAACTCGACCCGAAGAAGCACGTGCCCGGGCTGGTGCTGCACAGCGCCGGCTGGCCGCTCGACAGTTCGACCTATGGCGGCGGCTTCATGTATCACTTCGAGAACAACCAGATTTCGCTCGGCCTCGTGGTCGGGCTCGGCTACGCGAATCCGTATCTCGAGCCGTTCCAGGAGTTCCAGCGCTACAAGACGCATCCGACGATCCGCGCCTTCCTCGAAGGCGGCAAGCGCGTCGCCTACGGCGCGCGCGCTCTCAACGCCAGCGGCATACAGTCGCTGCCGAAGCTCGTGTTCCCCGGCGGCGCGCTGCTTGGCTGCGACGCGGGGTTCCTCAACGCGCCGCGCATCAAGGGTTCGCACGCCGCGATCAAGACCGGCATGCTGGCCGGCGACGCCGCATTCGACGCCGTCGCCGCGGGACGCTCACGCGACGAGCTGACCGCATACCCGGATGCGTTCAGGTCGTCGTGGCTGTTCGACGAGCTTTATCGCGCGCGCAATTTCAAGCCGTACCTGGACAAGGGGCTGGTCACCGGCGCGGTGCTGTGGGGCATCGACCAACTGATCTTCCGCGGCAAGGCGCCGTGGACGCTGCATCGGACGAAGGCCGACCACGAGAAGCTGAAGCCTGCATCAGAGTGCACGCCGATCGCGTATCCGAAGCCGGACAACGTGCTGACCTTCGACAAGCTGTCGTCGGTGTTCCTGTCGAACACCAACCACGAGGAGAACCAGCCCGCGCACCTGACGTTGAAGGATGCGTCGGTGCCGGTGACCGTAAACCTTGCCAGGTACGCCGGGCCCGAGCAGCGCTATTGCCCCGCCGGCGTGTACGAGTTCGTCAAGGTCGACGGCCAGGACAAGCTGCAGATCAACTTCCAGAACTGCGTGCACTGCAAGACCTGCGACATCAAGGACCCGACGCAGAACATCGTGTGGGTCGTGCCCGAAGGCGGCGGCGGACCGAACTACACGAACATGTGATCGCTCCTCGCGGAGGACATTGTGGCGAGTGAGGCCACCCCTTCGCGTTCTGAGCGCGTTCTACCCTCTGTATGTGGCCACTTGCGCGGCGCTCCCGGTCATGCGATCCGCGCGGCTCCATCTTTCGTCGGATACAGCCGATGTCGTCACTTCAAGATACCGCTCGCCCGCACGCGCTGCACGACGCCTGGCGGAAAGAAACCCAACCCGAAGCCATCGCTGAACGCCTTGCGGTCCTTCGCGTCGGCTTCGCTCAGCGCCTGCGTCAGTTCGTCGGCGAGCCGCTGCTGGTCTTGAGGTGTCAGATCCGCGAATCGCTGCTTCATCGTCTGCAGTTGAGGCAGCAGCATCGACTTCAGCATCGCGCCGGTCTGCCCGAGCGCGGCATCAGCGGAGGGCGGCGCCAGCAGGATGCAGTCGCGCGCCTCGCTCTGCATCGCGGGTGTCAGCACGCCGACCCGCGCCATTTCGTCGAACACCGCGAGCGTTTCCGCGCGCGACAGCGGCTTCGACATTGCGTCCTGCATCTGGCCCATGATCTGATTGACCTGTGCCGCCTGCTCCGGGTCGAGTTGGGTCGCGGCCCCGATGCCGCTCATTGCGGCGAGCGGCGACTGGCGTGCCGCCGCCGCCATCTCGCGCTGGGCCGCCGCGTAGGCGTCGGGGAGACTGGGCGCCTTTTCGGCAACCGCAATGTTGCCGCCGACGATGTGCACCGGACCTCCGGTGATGCGCTGCGCCTCCGCGATCGCCGGATGGGCTGCCGCATCGGCCGGCGTGGCGATGCGGTCTTGCGGCGCGCTGCCGCCGACCATCGAGTGCATCGCGTTGCGCAGCGAGCCGAGAATGCCGCCGCCTCCCGATGGGGTCGCGCCACCGCCGGCTCCGGCCATGTCGGGCATGGCCGCGCCGGTCGGCAGCGGGACTTTCGCCGCACCGGCCGCGGCATGCCTGGCGTCGATGGTCGCGATCATTCCGGCCAGCGCGGCGCCCTTGCAGCCCATCTGGGCGAGCGAGCCGATCAACTGGCCCTTGACCTCGCCCAGAATCATGTTCTGCAGGATCTGCTTGCCCAGGCCTGCAATCAGAGGCACGACCGCAAGCGCGGAGGTTGCGACGGCGAGCGCGGCCGCCGCGAAGAAGAGACGCTTGCGCACTTGTCTTGCGGCGGTCCAGTTCGTTTTCATCGCTGCCTCCGTCTTCGTTCGATCCAGGCGACTGATCCCTTCGTCAGGAAGCTATCCGCCGCGCGGTAACCGATTGGGAACCGATTGGAAGCTGTCGGATATTCGGCGGCCGCGATGCAGTCTATGCTGGGCGCGTTGCCTGGGGAACCTGGACCGCGATGCAACCGAAGCCCATGCCGCCGAATGAGGCCGTCGCACGCGCGGCGGCGAATGAAGGGTTCGCGCTCGAGGCGCCCGCGGCGCTGGAAGACGGGGCGGCGCTGCTCCGAGAGCAGGGTCTGGCCGGGTTGCGTGCGGCCCTGGTCGCCGACGGCGAACCTGCCACTGGCCTGGGCTGGCGGCGCTTCTGGCATGGTTACGCGGCTCAATTCGATGATCTCGCGCTGGCGCGCGCGCATTGGCTGCGCGCCGAGCAGTCGTTCGACGCTGCCGGTGACGCGATCGGCCTTGGCCTGGCGGCTTGCGGGCTCGTCCAATGCGTCTCCCTGGACAACCAGTCTTACGACGGCTTCGACGCTCGTGCCGAGCGAGCGCTGAACGCTTGCGACGTCACGGAATGCACCGTTGCGCTCCGACTGTTCATCATCGCCGCGCGGGTGATCGTTGCCGGAACGCGATCGGACTTCGACGGCAACCTGACTGCCGACATCGACCGCGCGTTTTCAGCGCTCAGCTTCGAAGTCGACCCGAACATCAGGTTGCGTTGCGCGACCGCTGCGCTGAGCCAGATCGGCCGGACACTCGACCGAACGCGCGCCGCCGACTTTCATCTTGCGGGCGAAAGCGTGGCGCGGCTGCCCGAGGTCACCGACTACAGCCGCGCGCTCTGGCACGCGTTCTGCGTCGTCGGCCGCTGGAGTGAACCGAAAGGAGCGGATTCGGTATCGAACGATCTCGATGCCATGGAGATCCTTGCGCGAGGCGATCCGGGACGCCGCCTACTGGCGCGCGAGAGAATGCTGCGCGCTTTGCTTGCCATCGCCGAAGATCGACCGGGCGTGGCGCGGCAGTGCCTCGAAGACGCGCACGGACTGCTCAACCCTGCCTATCCGCGCGATTACGCCGTGTTTCACTTTCTCAGTGCGCGCCATGCGCTGCTCGTTGGCGAGCCCGAAACGGCCTCGGCACACGCCACCTTGTCCCTGCGCCAATGCGGCGAAGCGCACGCGGTCGCGTCCGAAATCGCCCCGGTCATCACGACGATGGGAACGATCCAGACTGCGCTCGGGCGCTACGACGAAGCCGTGGCAGCGTTCACGCGGGTGGTCGACCTTGAACGCGGCGCGCAGTTGACAATCGGGCAACTGCATCTGCATCTGGTGAACGCGCTGGCGGATCTGCGCGACGGCGCGAACGACGAAGCGGCCGCAGAACTGAAGGTCGCGTTCACCCTCGCACGCAGTATCGACCATATGCATTTCTTTCGCTCGCTCCCCGAGGTTGCCGCCCGCATTTGCGGTGCCGCGCTCGATCTGGATGCCGATGCGACGTTTGCATGCAAGGTGATCGCGGCGCGCCGTCTGCCCTGCCCCGATCCCGGCATCGCGCGGTGGCCTTGGCCGTTGCGGGTGCGACTGCTCGGCGATATGACGATCGAGCGCGACGGCGCCGCCTTCAAGCCCGCACGCAAGGCGCCGAAGCGGCTGATCGACCTGATTCGGCTGATCGCCGCCTGGGGCGGGCGCCGGGTCGACGCGGCGCGCGTCGCGGCTGCGCTGTGGCCCGACGCCGAGGGAGACGAGGCACGCGATTCGCTGAAGGCGATGCTGCATCGGGCGCGCACGCTGCTGGGCGCCGATGCCATGCAGGTACGCGACGGCCAGATCTCCTTCAACGAGTCCGCGGCGTGGCTCGACACCTGGGCGTTCGAGCATGTGACTGCGCGCGTGGAGTCGCTGCTCGGAGCGTCCGGCAGCAGGGCCGAGCGCGTCGAGGACGGCGAACTGGCCCGCCGCGCGCTGCAACTTCTGGCGCTGTACCGCGGCCACTTTCTTGGCGAAGGCGAAGTGCCGGCGTGGGCACTGCCGATGCGCGACCGGTTGCGCGCGCGCTTCGTGCGTAGCGTCGAACTGCTCGGCCAGCGCCTCGAGCGGCTCGGCCGCTTCGAGGCGGCGATTCATCTGTACCGCGCCGCGCTCGAGCAGGACAACCTCGCGGAGGAGTTGTATCAGCACCTGATCGAGTGCTACCTCGCGCGCGGCGAGCTATCGCAGGCGCTCGGCGCCTATCGCCGCTGCCGCGAACTGCTGTCGATCGTGCTCGGGCTGCGTCCGTCGGCGCGGACCGAGGCGCTGGCGGCGCGAATCTCCGCGCGCTGAGGCCGCTCGGCGCGGCTCACACGCCGAGATACCGTCCCGGCTTGTGATTGATCGCGATCACGAGGTTCAGCGCGACCGCGCCGAGCACCGAAAGCGCGATGCGCTGCACGTCGACGATCGCGAACGCGGCCAGCACGATCGCAGCATCGATCGCCATCTGCACCTTGCCCGCGCGCCAGCCGCGGCGTTCCTGCAGATACAGCGCCAGCACGTTGACGCCACCCAGGCTCGCCTGGTGGCGAAAGAACATCAGCAGGCCCGCGCCGACCAGGAAGCCGCCCATCACCGCGGCGTAGACCGGATTCAGGCGATCGATCGCGAGCAGCGCGGGCATCGCTTCGGTGGCGACCGACAGCAGCGCCACTGCGCAGAAGGTCTTCAGCGTGAAGCGCCAGCCGAGCGTGCGCACCGCGAGCCAGTAGAAGGGCAGGTTCAGCACGAAGAACACCGCGCCGAAGCGCCAGCCGGTCGCGTAGTGGATCAGGAACGCGACGCCGGCGGTGCCGCCGGTCAGCAGTCCCGCGCGCGCGAACAGCGCCAACCCGAGCGCGACGAACAGCGCGCCGGTGACGAGCGCCTGCGCATCCTCGAACGCGCTGTGGCGGACGTCCTCCGGCGGCGAAAGCATCGCGGTGCCAGAGGCTACGGCAGGCTCGCGCGCGCCTTGCAGTCGACCGTGTCGCCGCTGCCGTGCCCCGAGCGGCACACGTAGACCGTGCGCTCGGTCTGGTCGTAGAACCACGCGAACGAAATGCCGTTCGACGACGCGCTGGCGATCGGCACGACCGCCGGACGCACGTCCGTGCGCCCCTGCGCGAGCGCGTGCAGACCGTAGCCGGCGACGACGGCCATGGCGATCAGGGCGGCGATTGTCTTCATCGTTCTCTCCTCGGGAATCGGAGCATCATTGCACCACACGCGGCGGCCGGCCGGGCCGCGCCACCCAGTCACGGAGACGCGCATGTCGTACTCGAACTACCACAAGAAGTCGATCCTGGACCGCGAACTGCACCCGGAGACGCAGATGATGTCCTACGGGTACGACCCGTTCCTGTCGGAGGGCGCGGTCAAGCCGCCGGTGTTCCTGACCTCGACCTTCGCGTTTCGCACCGCGGAGGACGGCGCCGATTTCTTCGACGTGGTCGCCGGCCGCAAGCCGCCGCCGCAGGATGCCGGCGCGGGGCTCGTCTACAGCCGCTTCAACCATCCGAATCTCGAGATCGTCGAAGACCGGCTGGCCCTGCTCGACGGCGCGCAGGCCGCCGCAGTCACGTCGAGCGGCATGGCGGCGATCGGCACCACCTTCCTGACGTTGCTGCGGCCGGGCGACCAGATCGTGCACTCGACGCCGCTGTACGGCGGCACCGAGACGCTGATCCGCAAGATCCTGCCCGAGTGGGGCGTGGGGCCGCATGCGTTCGCCGACGGGCTGGCACCGGCGCAGATGGAGGCGGCGCTCGAGGCCGCGGCATCGCGCGGCAAGGTGGCGCTCGTCTACATCGAAACGCCGGCCAACCCGACCAACGCACTGGTCGATTTCCAGGTCGTGACGCAGGCGCTGGCGGCGTTCGAGCGCCGGCACGGCTACCGGCCGATCTCGGCCTGCGACAACACGATGCTGGGGCCGATCTTCCAGCACCCGATCCGCGACGGCATCGACCTGTCGATCTATTCGCTGACCAAGTACGTCGGCGGCCACAGCGACCTCGTCGCCGGCGGCGTGACCGGAACCACCGAACTGATCCGCAAGCTGAAGCTCACGCGCGGCGCATTCGGCTCGCAGCTCGATCCGCATTCGTCGTGGATGATCGCGCGCTCGATGGAGACGCTGGTGCTGCGGATGCGCCGCGCGGCCGCGACCGCGAGCCGCGTCGCGCATTGGCTCGCAGACAACGCGGTGCGCAAGGTGCAGGTGCTGCACCCGCAGCTCAATGCCGACCCGGCCTATCAGGCCGTGTACCGGCGCCAGTGCAGCGGCGCCGGCTCGACGTTCTCGATCGTGCTCGACGGCGGCCGCGCAGCGGCGTTTCGCTTCATCAACGCGCTGACGCTGTTCAAGTCGGCGGTGAGCCTCGGCGGCACCGAGTCGTTGATCTGCCATCCGGCGTCGACCACGCATTCCGGGGTGCCGGCCGAGGTGCGTGCGCAGGTCGGCGTGTCGGACGGTTTGATCCGCATGTCGATCGGCCTCGAACACGAGGACGACCTGATCGCGGATCTGGAGAACGCGCTGCGGCAGTGCTGAGCGGCTGGCGCGCCGGCTTCATCGAGCCGGCCATTTGCCGGCAAGATGCTGCTCGAGCCAGTACGCGCCGACGATCGTCTTCACGTCGGTCACGGTGCCTGCGCGGATCCAGCCGTGCAATTCATCGAGCGTAGCAGTGAAGACCTCGATCACCTCGCCGTCATCGGTACGCGCGGCGTCGAGCGTCAGGCCGCGCGCGACGTACGCGTAGATGGCCTCGTCGCAGTAGCCGATCGCGTTGTTGAAATTGCCGAGGTAGGCCCAGTCGCGCGCGCGATAGCCGGTCTCTTCCAGCAGTTCGCGCTGCGCGCACGCCAGCAGATCCTCGCCCGGATCGATCTTGCCCGCCGGGAACTCGATGAAGCTCGCGCGCAGCGGATAGCGGTACTGGCGCTCGAGCACGAGCCGGCCGTCGTCGTGCACGGGAATCATCATCACCGCGCCCGGATGCCGCAGGTACTCGCGCGGCGCGACGTGCCCGTCCGGGCAGCGCACGCGGTCCTCGTACACCTTCAGGAAGACACCCTGGTAGGCGAGCTTCGTCTCGAGGGTTTCTTCGGCGAGCGGATCGGGATCGGTCATGCGCGGATTGCGGATCGCGGATTGCGCCTACCCGCCCAGCGCCTTGATCATCGCCTGCGTGCACAGCCCGAGCAGATATTGCGGCAGGATGCCGATCACCAGCACCAGCGCGCCGTTGACCGACAGCGCCACCCGCATGTCCTGCGTGGCGACGATCGGGCGCGTGTCGGTGGGCTCCTCGAAGTACATCACCTTGACCACGCGCAGGTAGTAGAACGCCGCCACCAGCGACAGCGCCAGCGCGATCACCGCCAGCCACACGGTGCCGGCCGTCAGCACGCCGCCCAGCAGCGCCTGCAGCACCACAAACTTGGCGTAGAAGCCCATCGTCGGCGGAATGCCGGCGAGCGAGAACATCAGCAACAGCATCACGAACGCGTACCACGGGCTGCGCCGGTTCAGGCCCTTCAGATCCGCGATCTCCTCGGCCTCGAAGCCGGCGCGTGCCAGCAGCAGGATGATGCCGAACGTACCGAGCGCGGTGAGCGCGTAGGTGATCACGTAGAACATCGCCGCGCTCCAGGCGTTGGCGGCGGCGAGCCGGTCGCCGCCGACCACGCCCGACAGCATCGCCAGCAGCATGAACCCCATCTGCCCGATCGTCGAATAGCCGAGCATGCGCTTCAGATCCGTCTGCGCGATCGCGGTCACGTTGCCGATCGCGAGCGAGGCCAGCGCCAGCAGCACCAGCATCTGCTGCCAGTCGACCGCCAGCGGCAGCAGGCCCTCGACCAGCAGCCGCACCGCGATCGCGAACGCCGCGATCTTGGGCGCCGAGGCGATCAGCAGCGTCACCGGCGTGGGCGCGCCGTGGTACACGTCCGGCAGCCACATGTGGAACGGCGCGGCGCCCAGCTTGAACGCGATGCCGGCGACGACGAACACCGTGCCGAGCACCAGCGCGGCGCGGTTCGGCACGTCGCCGCTGCCGATCGCACGCGCCAGTTGCCCGATGTCGAGCGTGCCGCTGGCGCCGTACAGCATCGACATGCCGTACAGCAGAAAGCCGGAGGCGAGCGCCCCCAGCACGAAGTACTTCATCGCCGCCTCGGTGGCGCGCGCCTCGTCGCGCCGCAGCGCCACCAGCGCGTACAGCGACAGCGACTGCAGCTCGAGTCCCAGGTACAGCACCAGCATGTTGGCGGCCGAAATCATCACGAAGATGCCGAGCAGCGCGAACAGCGACAACGAGAACAGCTCGCCCTTCCAGATCTCGCGGTCGCGCGCGTAGCCCTGCGCATAGACCAGCATCAGCGCGGCGCACACGATGCTGGCGAGCTTCAGCACGTGCGCCATCGGGTCGGCGACGTACATGCGGCCGAAGGCGTAGGCGACGGTGTCGCCGGCCAGCAGCGCGGCGCATGCGGCGGCGGTCGCGCCGAGCACGGCGAGCGCCAGCACGTAGGTCACGTTGCGGCGCGCGTCGGAGACGAACAGATCGATCGCCAGCACCGCGAGCGCGCCCGCCAGCAGCACGATCTCGGGCGCGGCGGTCCAGGTGTTCAGGCTTTCCATCATTGCGTCACCGGAATCTTCGACTGCCCGACGTGCTGCAACAGGTCGGTCACGGATGCGTGCATCAGCCCGGTATACGGCAGCGGATACACGCCCATCGCCAGCACCGCCACTGCCAGCAGCGCCAGGATCAGGAACTCGCGCGCGCCGATGTCGGTCATCGCCGCCACGTGCTCGTTGGCCACCGCGCCGAAGATCACGCGCTTGTACATCCACAGCGAATAGGCCGCGCTCCAGATCATCGTGGTGGCGGCGATGGCGCCGATCCAGAAGTTGAACTTGATGGCGCCCAGCACGACCAGGAACTCGCCGACGAAGCCGCTCGTGGCCGGCAGCCCGGTGTTGGCCATCGCGAACAGCATCATGAAGCTGGCGAAGATCGGCATCGTGTTGACCACGCCGCCGTAGTCGGCGATGTTGCGGCTGTGCATGCGGTCGTACATCACGCCGATGCACAGGAACAGCGCGCC
>JAKORH010000250.1 GCA_029777935.1 Pseudomonadota bacterium | reverse complement strand
GCCTACGCCGAAGTCCGCATCGGATGGGACGGACAGGTACGCGAGCTGATCCCGCTTCACAACGACCGCGTGACCGTGATCGAGCACGACTCGGGCCGGCTCGGCTATGACGTGATCGACGGCAAGGGTCGCGTGCGCCGACTGGTCCAGGAAGAAGTGCTTCACCTGCGCCACCGATCGGAAGACGGCAAGGTCGGTATCTCGCCGATCCAGGCCGCGCGCGAAGTGCTGGAGCTGGCGCTATCGGAGCGCGACCACGGCGTCAGCACGTTCCGCAACGGGACGAAGCTGACTGGCGTCTTGCAGACGGCCGGTAACCTGAGCGACGAGCAGCTACAGCGGCTGCGGGAAACGTGGGCGCAGCGCTACGCCGATCCCTCGAACGCCGGCAAGACGGCCGTGCTCGGCGCAGGCGTCGAGTTCAAGCCGGTGAGCATGACGCTCGAAGATGCCGAGTGGATCGCAGCGCGGCAGTTCAGCGTCGAGGAAGTCGCGCGACTGTTCCGCGTTCCGCCGACCGTGATCGGCGACCTGCGCCACGGCAACTACAGCAACAGCGTCGAGATGGCGCGCCAGTTCGTGACGCTGACCTTGCGCCGGCACCTGGCCATGTGGGAACAGGCGATCAGCCGTCAACTGCTGACCGACGCCGGCCGGCGGACCTACTTCGCAGAGCACAGCGTCGAAGGGCTGTTGCGCGGCGACTCTCTGAACCGCGCGCAGTTCTTCGAGCGAGGCATTGCCGATGGATGGCTCGGAGTGGATGAAGTGCGCCGGCTCGAAAACCTTCCTGCTCGGCAGGCCGCGTGATGCCGAACGCGATCAAGACGCACAGGCCGACACTTCACTTGCCGAAGCGTCACGCCACGCTCAAGGAGCGGCAGGGAGCGCGCACGCTCAGTCTGAACGGCGCGAAGTGGCGGAAGCTGCGCGCGATGGTGCTCGCCGAACGTCCGCTGTGTGCGCACTGCTTCGAGCGTGGCCGCATCGTGCCGGCCACCGAGGTTGACCACGCCGACGAAGACCCGAGCAACAACGAGCGCAGCAATCTGG
>JAKORH010000031.1 GCA_029777935.1 Pseudomonadota bacterium | reverse complement strand
CCCGAGCTGAACCCGGTCGAGCACGTCTGGGACGAGCTGCGCGAGAAGCACTTCCACAACGTCGTCTTCGACAGCATCGCGGCCCTCGAAGACCACCTCGCCACCAGCCTGCTGACGCTCGAAAACAACCACCACCGGATCCGCTCGATCGTCGCCTGGCCGTGGATTATTAGTGCTTTATTGAATTAGAAATGGAATAAGAAGGTCGTCGCCCCGGCGAAGGCCGGGGCGACAGTGCCCCTCAACCCCGCGGCGCCCCGCACGCCCAGCACGCGCCGAACTGCGGCTCGAGTTCCTCGCCGCAGTTTCCGCAGCGCCACGTCGGCCCCCGCACCGCTCCCTCCGGCTGCATCAATTCGCGCAGCAGCGCGCGGGCACGCGCTTCGTCCAGGGCGCTGGCGATCCACACCTGCGGCGCGCATTCGAGAAACGGGATATCGCCGATCGCGCCCGACAGCGTCGTGTTGCGCACCTCACAGGCGATGCCGGCGGCGCGCAGCGCGTTGGCGATGTGCGCGGCCTGCAACGTCTGATCGCATCGCGTCAGCAGCTTCATCGTTGGCGTTCGGACATGAGTTCGCGGTAGAAATCGTAGCGCTCGCCGGCAATGCGGCCGCTGTCCACTGCCGACCGGATCGCGCAGTCCGGCTCGGCCAGGTGCCGGCAGTCGATGAAGCGGCACCGGCCCAGATGCGGCGCGAAATCCGGCAGCGCGGCGGCGATCGCGGCTTCATCGAGGTGCGCCAGTCCGAACGCCTGGAATCCGGGCGAATCGATCAGTGCGCCACCTTCCGGCAGCGTGAACCAGCGCGTCGAACTGGTCGTCTGGCGGCCGAGGTTCAGCGCGCGCGAGAACTCCTGCGTCAGCGCGTCGGCGCCGGGCACGAGCAGGTTGAGCAGCGTCGACTTGCCCATGCCGGACTGTCCGATCAGCAGCGTGGCACGCTGCGCGAGCCGCGGCAGCAGCGCGCGCCGCGCCGCCTCAGCGTCGCCGCGCGCGCTGACCGCGAGGGTCGCGTAGCCGAGCCGCTGCAGTTCGTCCAGCCGCGCGCGCGCGGCGGCGAGGTCGGGCAGGTCGAGCTTGTTCAGGATCACGAGGCTCGCGATGCCCGCCGCATGCGCGGCGACGAGAGCGCGCCACACGAAGCCGATGTTGAACGCCGGCTGGGAAGCGAACACGATCGCGACCTGATCGACGTTGGCCGCCATCTCCCTGGTGCGGTTCACGTCGGCGCGGAACAGCAGGCTCGCGCGCGGCAGCACCGCGTCGATCACTGCCTGGCCCGCCGCGGTGCGCTCGAAGCGCACGAGGTCGCCGACGATCACGTCGCCGCGCTTGCCGCGCCGGACCGAGTTCAACCGCTCGCCGTCACTGTCGATCAGGTGGTGCCGGCCGAAACTCGCCACCACGCGCGCGGTCTGTGCCGCCGCGCGCGCCTCAGTCATGCGACACCGAACTGCAGCGCAAAGATCGCGTCGGCCTTCGCCGCGCAGATGAAGTCGTTGTCGGACAGGCCTCCGACCGAATGCGTGCTGAAGCGCACTTCGCAGCGGTTGTAGCCAACTGCGAGATCGGGATGATGGTCCTCGCGATGGACCATGAACGCCAGCGCGTTGACGAAGGCGATCGTCTCGTAATAGTTGCCGAACCCGAAGATGCGGGCGATCGAGCCGTCGCGCCGGCTCCAGTCGGGCAGCGCGGCGAGACGCGCCCGCACGTCCGCGTCGGCGAGCGCCGCGCCCGCGCGCGGCCGGCAATGCTGCTGCAGAAGTTCGGCGCGCGTGACCATCGCTCACCCCGCGGCACCGAGCAGCCGCTGGATACGGATCGTCGCCGGCGGATGCGAGTCGTAGAACGCCGAATGCACCGGATCGGGCGTCAGTGTCGCCGCGTTGTCCTCGTACAGTTTCACCAGCGCGTTGACGAGGTCGGCGGCGGCCGCGTGGCGTGCGGCGAACGCGTCGGCCTCGAACTCATGCTTGCGCGAGATCAGGCTGGCCAGCGGCGCCAGCACGAACGTGAACACCGGCAGCGCCAGCATGAACAGCACCAGCGCAAGCCCGTCGTTGCGCGCCTCGAGCGCCGGCGTCACGCCCAGTCCGGTGTAGAACCACGCCTGCGACGCCAGCCAGCCGAGCAGCGCGAGCAGCAGCAGGCTGGACGCGAACGTCACGATCAGCCGCTTGGCGATGTGCTTCAGCCTGAAGTGACCGAGTTCATGCGCGAGCACGGCTTCGATCTCCGGCGGAGTCAGTCGCTGCACCAGCGTGTCGAAGAACACTACGCGCTTGGCGCGGCCCAGCCCCGTGAAGTACGCGTTGCCGTGGCTGGAGCGGCGCGAGCCGTCCATCACGAACACGCCGCGGCTGGAGAACCCTGTGCGCGCCAGCAGCGCCTGCACGCGCTCGGCCAGCGTCCGGTCCTGCAGCGGCTCGAACTTGTTGAAGATCGGCGCGATCAGCGTCGGATACAGGACCAGGATCAGCAGGCTGAAGCCGGCCCACACCAGCCATGCGTAGAACCACCACCATGGCCCCGACTGCTGCATCAGCCACAGCACGATCGCCAGCAGCGGCAGGCCGAGCACCACCGCCAGCACGATCGACTTGGCGAGATCTGCCAGGAACAGCCGCGGCGTCATCCGGTTGAAGCCGTAGCGCTGCTCGAGCGAGAACTGCCGGTACCACGTGAACGGCAGATCGACCAGCGCGCTCACCACGGCGACCGCGGCGACGATCAGGACCTGGAACGCAAAGCCGTGGCTGGCCAGGCGGTCGAGCACCACGCCGATCAGATCGATGCCGCCCAGCAGCGTCAGCGCAACGAGCAGCGCGGCGCCGACCGCGGTCTCGATCATGCCCAGACGCTGCTTGGCGATCGTGTACGACGCGGCCTTGCGGTGCGCCTCCAGGCTGACACGATCGGCGAACTGCGTCGGCACCGCGTTCACGTGCGCGGCGACATGGCGGATCTGCCGCTGCGCGAGCCAGAATTTCAGGCCGAGCATCAGCAGCAGAAACGCGACGAAGACGTAGGTGAACAGGTTCGCCATCGGCAGGCGGTACACGCGACTTGGCGTGCGACAATCGACGTGGCGAGCGATGCCATGAACGACGAAGAAATTATCCCACAGGCAGCGCCGCGCAGCGGCGCGGCGAATGCGCGTTCCGACCGCTACGACGAGAACAACATCGTCTGGGTCGACATGGAAATGAGCGGGCTGAATCCGGACTCCGACCGCATCATCGAGATCGCGGTCGTGATCACCGATTCGCAGCTCGAGTTCGTCGCCGAGGGCCCCGTGCTGGCGGTGCACCAGCCCGATGCGGTCCTCGACGCGATGGACGAGTGGAACCGCACCACGCACGCCCGCTCGGGACTGACCGAGCGCGTGCGCGCCTCCCGCATCGACGAGGCGGAGGCGGAGCGCATGCTGCTCGAGTTTCTCGCGCGCTTCGTTCCGCCGCGCAAGTCGCCGATGGCGGGCAATTCGATCTGCCAGGACCGCCGCTTCATGGCGCGCTGGATGCCGCAACTCGAGGCGTTCTTCCATTACCGCAATCTCGACGTCAGTTCGCTGAAGGAACTGGCGCGCCGCTGGGCTCCCGGCGTGTATCGATCGTTCGAGAAGAAGAGCCGCCACGAAGCGCTCGCCGACATCTACGAGTCGATCGAGGAGCTGAAGCACTATCGGGCGCAGATGATGAGGTGCTGAGAACGCGCTCGCGCAGCGCGCGTCGCCCCGGCGCAGAGCCTGCCCCGGCAGGAAGTAAGCCGGGGCCGGGGCCTAAACTTTCAGCGCCGCAACTTGGGCCCCGGCCCCGGATCAGGTCCGGGGCTCTGCGCCGGGGTGACGACTCGAGATGCGCGAGGTGCCAACCGGTACGCAGCACGCCGGCGTGTCGCGAAGTGCCTGAAGGTGAAGCTCTCTGGAATCCCTTCGCGCGCTGGCAGGCGCGCTCCGGGCCAACCGCTACACGGCATGCACGGGCGTGTCGCGAAGTGCCTGAAGGTGAAGCTCTCTGGAATCCCTTCGCGCGCTGGCAGGCGCGCTCCGGGCCATTTCGCGGCAAGACGCGCGCAGGCGCGTCTTACGTTTCGCGAAATGGTCCCGCCGCCAGGAATCGAACCTGGATCTGAGTCTTAGGAGGACCCTGTTCTGTCCATTGAACTACGGCGAGCGCGGGCGCGCGCAGTATACGTTCCGCTCTCGTAGAATCCGCGCGCCGACCGCTGCCGTGCGCAACGTCGAGGCACGGCGGCGCAAACCGCATGAATGCTTGCTCGACGCACGCCGGCGGCGCACTTTTCCACAAGTTCTGTGGATAACTGAACGAAGGACCGATAGGTTCCAAGCACTTCCCGCATGACGACAGCCACCCGTGCGCGCGGCGTGCGCGCCAGCGCCGAATACGGCGAAGCCTCGATCCGCGTGCTGCGCGGCCTCGAACCGGTCAAGCAGCGGCCGGGCATGTACACGCGCACCGACAGCCCGCTGCACATCGTGCAGGAGGCGATCGACAACGCCGCCGACGAGATCCTGTCCGGCTTCGGCGCGCACATCGACGTCACGCTGCACGCCGACGGTGCGGTCAGCGTCGAGGACGACGGCCGCGGCATTCCGGTCGGCCTGCACCCGGAAGAGCAGGCGCCGGTGGTGGAGATCGTGTTCACGCGCCTGCACGCGGGCGGCAAGTTCGACAAGCGCGCCGGCGGCGCGTATTCGTTTTCGGGTGGCCTGCACGGCGTTGGCGTATCGGTGACCAATGCGCTCGCCGCGCGTCTGGACGTGACCGTGTGGCGCGAGGGCAAGGTGCACTCGGTCGGCTTTGCCGACGGCGACGTGAAGGAACCGCTGCGCTCGCGCGCGCGCAAGGCGGGAGACAAGGCGAGCGGCACGCGCGTGACCGTGTGGCCGAACGCGAAGTACTTCGACACCGCCACCGTGCCGGTCAACGAACTCGAGCGCCTGCTGCGCAGCAAGGCGGTGCTGCTGCCAGGCACCGAAGTCACGCTGAAGATCGAGCAGACCGGCGTGGAGCAGCGCTGGCGCTACAACGGCGGCCTGCAGGAATATCTGCTCGCGTGCATCGGCGCCGAGCCGCTGCTGCCGCTGTTCGAATCCGAGGGCTACGCGGCCGCGGACGACCAGACCTTCGCCGAAGGCGAGGGCGCGCGCTGGGTGCTGGCGTGGACCGAGGAAGGGCCGGTCGCCCGCGAGTCGTACGTGAACCTGATCCCGACACCGGCCGGCGGCACGCACGAATCCGGCCTGCGCGAGGGCATGTTCAACGCGGTGCGCGCGTTCATCGACGCGCACAACCTGCTGCCCAAGGGCGTGAAGCTGCTGCCCGAGGACGTGTACGCGCGCGCGAGCTTCGTGCTGACGTGCAAGGTGCTCGACCCGCAGTTCCAGGGCCAGATCAAGGAGCGGCTGAACAGCCGCGATGCGGTGCGACTGGTCGCGTCGTTCGTCAAGCCTCAGCTCGAGTTCTGGCTCAACCAGAATCCGGAGTACGGCCGCAGGCTCGCCGATCTCGTGATCCGGCAGGCGCAGGCGCGTGCGCGCGCATCGCAGAGGATCGAGAAGAAGAAGGGCTCGGCGGTCGCCGTGCTGCCGGGGAAACTCACCGACTGCGAGTCGACCGACATCGAACGCAACGAACTTTTCCTCGTCGAGGGTGATTCCGCGGGCGGCTCGGCCAAGATGGGCCGCGACAAGGAATTCCAGGCGATCCTGCCGCTGCGCGGCAAGGTACTGAACACGTGGGAAGTCGAGCGCGACCGGCTGTTCGCCAACGCCGAGGTGCACGACATCTCGGTGGCGATCGGCGTGGATCCGCACGGCGCGGACGACGATGTCGATCTCTCCGCTCTGCGCTACGGCAAGGTCTGCATCCTCGCCGACGCGGACGTCGACGGCGCGCATATCCAGGTACTGCTGCTGACGCTGTTCTTCCGCCACTTCCCGCGCCTGATCGAGCGTGGCCACGTGCACGTGGCGCGGCCGCCGCTCTTTCGCGTCGACGTGCCCGCGCACGGCAAGCGCCCGGCGCGGCGCGTGTACTGCCTCGATGACGCCGAACTGGATGCCACGCAGGAAAAGCTCGTCGACGAAGGCGTGCGCGACGGCAGCTGGAGCATCGCACGCTTCAAGGGCCTGGGCGAGATGAGCGCCGAGCAGCTGTGGGAGACGACGATGAACCCGGACACGCGCCGGTTGCTGCCGATCGGCCTGGGAGACGTCGATCTGCCGCAGACGCGCGCGACGATGACGATGCTGATGGGCCGCACCGAGGCGGGCAGCCGCCGCACCTGGATCGAGGAGCACGGCGACGAGGTCGAGGCCGACGTCTGAGAATCGCCGGTTGCCGAAAGCTCGACCTGATTGGCGACGCATCTCGGCCGCGGTGAGACACACGACTGGCCGCCACTGGATCATCGTCCCCGCCCCCGATCGGAGTCGAGGGCAAGCTCCAGCGGGGACCCGGTGTCTGTGCGATAAAGTCGCTGTGATGATGAGCGCAGAGCAGCCGCCGATTGTCGAATCGAACACGCAGCGCGCAGAGGAACGTGGCGCCGCGGCCGCGCGCGCATCGCGCGTGCCGATGTTCGTCGCGGTCGCGCTGCTGGCGTGCGCGGTTGCGCTGCAGTGGATTGCCTGGGCCACGCCGGATGCGGTGGCGGCGCGCTTTCCGGCGCTCGGCCCGTGGCTCGATGCGACGCAATGGGTTTCCGCGCTGGCACTCGTCGTCGGCGTCGCGGTGTGGGTCAAGCGCGACCGGGTGATGATGCGCCGGGAAGAGTCGGGCATGGCCGCCGCCGCGCTCCGGCAGAGCGACGATCGCTTCCACGCGCTCACGCGGCTCGCCACCGAGTGGTACTGGGAAACCGACGCGGAGCTGCGATTCACGCTCGTGCGCGGTCCGCACCACCTCGGACCGGCGCTCGAGCAAGCGCTGCTCGCGACCACGTTCGAGGCGATCGTGCGCAACGTCGAGACGGATCACGAACGCCTCGCTGCCGCGCTGCGCGAGCGTGCGCCGTTTCGCCGGCTCGTCTACATGCTGCGGCGAGAGAAGGACGGCAAGCGCCTGTACTTCGAAGCGTCGGCCGAGCCGGTATTCGTGGCCGGCCGTTTCGCCGGCTACCGCGGCGTGTCGATCGACGTGACCGAGCGCGAGCTGCTGGTCGAGGAGTTGCGCGCGAGCGAGGCGCGCTTCCGCGCGCTCACCGAACTGGCTTCCGACTGGTACTGGGAGATGGACAGCACGCTGCGCTTCACGCAGATGAAGCGCGGCGATCCCGCGCGGCCCGACCGCCGGCTGGCCGAGGAGGAGGTCATCGGCAAGCACGCGTGGGAGCTGCCGGCGGAGCTGGTGCAGCCTGCGAGCTGGGACGAGCACCGCGCCGAGCTGGCCGCGCGCAAGCCGTTCCGCGACCTGATCTTGCGGCGCATGGCCCGCGACGGCACGGCGCGCTTTGTCGCGGTCAGCGGCGAGCCGGTGTTCGACGCGCGGGGCGCGTTCGCCGGCTATCGCGGCGCCGGCAAGGACGTGACCGGGCAGATGCGCGCCCAGGACCGCGCCGACAAGCTGGTGGCGTTCGACGCGCTGACGCAGCTCGCCAACCGGCAGGCGTTCGACGACAGCGCGCGCCGCGTGCTGGCCGGCGCCTACGCGACCGGCCGGCAGTGCGCGCTGCTCTTCATCGACCTGGACAACTTCCGGCTGCTCAACAACGGCTACGGACACCGCGTCGGCGACCACATGCTCGCCACCGTGGCGCAGCGCATGCGCGACGTGATCCGCGAGCCGCGGTTGCTCGGCCGCCGCGGCGGCGACGAGATGGTGGCGCTGCTGGCCGATCTGCCCCGGCCGGAAATCGCCGTCGAAGCCGCGCAGGCGCTGATCAAGTCGATCGCCGAGCCGGTGCGGATCTTCGGCATGGAGGTGTCGGTCACGCCGTCGATCGGCATCGCGTTCTTCCCGCAGGACGGCGCCGATCTCGATGCGCTGCTGAACGCGGCCGACGCGGCGATGTATCAGGCCAAGGAAAGCGGCCGCCGCACCTATGCGTTCTTCACTCCTGCGGTTGCGCGCCGCGTGGATCTCAGGCTGCGGCTGGAACAGCGGCTGCGCAAGGCGGTGGAAACGCACGACTTCAAGTTGCACTTCCAGCCTCTGGTGTCGCTCGCCGACGGCAAGATGATCGGCGCCGAGGCGCTGATCCGCTGGAACGACGCCGAGCTGGGCGACGTCTTCCCGACGGAGTTCGTGCCGGTCGCGGAGGAGAGCGGGCTCGTGGTCGGCCTCGGCGAATGGGTGCTGAGGGACGCGTGCCGTGCGCGCCAGGTGTGGCGCACGATGGGGCTGGACGTGCCGCCGGTCGCGGTCAACGTGTCGGGCGTGCAGTTGCGCCAGTTGGGTTGCGTCGAGTCGTTGCTCGACCTGCTGACGCAGCACGACGTGAAACCGGGTGAAATCGAGATCGAGGTCACCGAGACCGGATTGCTCGACACCTCGGCGGTGGCGCGCGAGAACCTGATCCGGCTGTGCAACGCGGGCGTGAAGCTCGCGCTCGACGATTTCGGCGTCGGCTTCTCCAGCCTGTCGCACCTGCGCGACCTGCCGATCCACCGGCTGAAGATCGACCGCAGCTTCACCGTCGAGTGCATGCGCGACGCGCGCACGCTGACGATCGTCAAGGCGGTGATCGAGATGGCGCGCTCGCTCGGCATCAGCGTCACCGCCGAGGGCATCGAGACGCAGGCGCAGCAGACCTGGATGCAGCATCTCGGCTGCGACTCGGCACAGGGTTTCCTGTTCGCGCGCCCGCTGGCGCCGGAGGAGTTCCTGAAGCTCTTCCTCGACCGGCGCGGCATCGGGCGCGAGCGGTCGCTGATGCACCGAGCCGGGTCCCCACGCAGAACAGGGACATGTCGGGCGCGGTTGATTCGCGTCAAGCGCGCAGGCTGTTCGGCGGGCAGACTGCGCGGCGACTCGCAGCCGATCCGAGGCGCCGCGTTCTGACATGGCCAGGAAATTCCCCGTCAACCCGAAGCACCCCGAGCGCAACTGCTGGGGCTGCGCCCATTACTGTTCCGCCAAATCGATGATGTGCGGCAATGGCACCGAACGCACGCAGCATCCGGTCGAGTTGTTCGGGGAAGACTGGCTCGAATGGGGCCTGGACGCCGAACCGGGCGATGCGGCGCCCGCTGTTTGCGGACCATTGGCGACCGGGGCCGCCTGAGCCGTTCTTGCCGCCTCGGCGAACTGACAGCAATTGCCTCGCGCGCCTGATGCAGCCGTCCGCGCGGCGCGCGGACGGGCACCAGCCGCGCAGGTTCCGTTCGATACACTCGGCCGCCTCGCGCAGCCTCTCGCACACGGTCCTCATGCCCGAGCCGCAGAATCCCTTTCGACGCTTCGACCGAGGCACGCGACGCGCCGGCGTCGCCATACGCGGTCGGTTGCCGCGCATGTGAGCGATGAACTGTGTCGTCTGCGGCGCGGCGATGGGCAGCGCCGAACGAAGCTACATGTTCGAGTGCAGGTGCTGCGGCTTTCTCGCCTCGAACCTCGAACCGGCCGTTGGTGCCGGCACGCAACAGGCGATCGATGAATCCGCCCGGCGTCACGCGCTGAAGGCGCTACGCAGCGCCAATTTCGAACTCACGCTGGATCGGCTCGAGGCTATCCGTCCGCTGCGCGGCGCGTTGCTGCTCGAAGTTGGCAGCGCACACGGCTGGTTCCTGCAGGCCGCGGAACGTCGCGGCGCGAAGGCCACCGGAATCGAGCCTGATCGCGCGACTGCCGACGAGGCGTGCCGCTCCGGATTGCAGGTGATCGTCGGCTCGTTCCCTGACGCCATGCCGGCCGGGCAGGCTTTCGACCTGATCGCGTTCAACGACGTGTTCGAACACCTGCCGGATCTGCGCGCTGCAACCGCGGCGTGCTTCGAAGGCTTGCGCGCGGGCGGCCTGCTGGCGATCACCCTGCCAAGCAGCAAGGGAACTTTCTTTCGCCTGGCGCGCATGCTCGCCGCGCTTCGGCTGACCGGGCCGCTCGATCGCATGTGGCAGCGCGGATTCCCGTCGCCGCATCTGAGTTACTTCCATCCCGACGGCTTGGCTCGCTTCCTGTCGGGTCGCGGATTCGAGGAGATTCGCCGCGAGAGCCTGCCCTCGCTGAGCCGTGATCGACTGTGGCAGAGGATCCGATACGACCGACAGGCGGCGGCGATCACGTCAGTTGTGTATTTCGCGCTCCTCTATCTGCTCGGCGGGATGCTCGCAAAGCTCCCGTCCGATATCTCGTTGCAGATTTTCCGGCGCAAGGGCGACGCTCGCGCGGCGGCAGGATGAAGCGCGCGGATGGGGCGGCCTTGCCTCGGCGGGATGAACGCGAGCGAAATCGCCCGCGAGTTGCATTCAGCAGATCTTCGGCAGCGCGAGTCGCGCGGCGCGTTCGGTAAACTCGCCCGCCTCGCGCAGCCTCTCACGCGCAGCCCTTATGCCCGAACAGCAGACGCTCTTCCAGTCTCCCGACGAAGCGCCCGATGCGCTGACGCTGGCACACTTCGCGTCACGCGCCTACCTCGACTACGCGATCTCGGTCGTCAAGGGCCGCGCGCTGCCGGACGTGGCGGACGGGCAGAAGCCGGTGCAGCGGCGCATCCTGTACGCGATGGACGAGATGGGACTGGCGGTGAACGCCAAGCCGGTGAAGAGCGCGCGCGTGGTCGGTGACGTGCTCGGCAAGTTCCATCCGCACGGGGATCAGGCCGCGTACGACGCGCTGGTCAGGATGGCGCAGGACTTCTCGCTGCGCTATCCGCTGATCGACGGGCAAGGCAACTTCGGTTCGCGCGATGGCGACGGCGCGGCGGCGATGCGTTACACCGAGGCGCGGCTGACACCGATCGCGCGGCTGCTGCTCGACGAACTCGACGAGGGCACGGTCGATTTCGCGCCCAACTACGACGGCACGCTGCAGGAACCGAAGCTGCTGCCGGCGCGGCTGCCGTTCACGCTGCTCAACGGCGCCAGCGGCATCGCGGTCGGCATGGCGACCGAGATCCCCTCGCACAACCTGCGCGAGGTCGTGGCGGCGCTGCAGCTCGCACTGAAGGATCCGGGGACCGACCTCGACGAACTGCTCGCGGTGATGGCGGGGCCGGACTTCCCCGGCGGCGCGCAGATCATCTCGCCACCGGCGGACCTGCGCGAGATCTATGCCACCGGCCGCGGCAGCATCAAGGTGCGCGCGCGCTACAGGTTCGAGGAACTCGCGCGCGGCCAGTGGCAGCTCGTGGTGGTCGAGCTGCCGCCGGGAATCTCCGCACGCAGGGTGCAGGAGGAGATCGGCGAGCTCACCAACCCGCAGGTCAAGGCAGGCAAGAAATCGCTGACCGCCGAGCAGCAGCAGCTGAAGCAGCTCGTGCTGTCGGTGCTGGAGGCGCAGCGCGACGAGAGCGGCAAGGACGCGGCGGTGCGGCTGGTGTTCGAACCGCGCACGTCGAAGATCGACCGCGACGAGTTCGTCAGCGTGCTGCTCGCGCACACCAGCCTCGAAACCAGCGTGCCGATCAACCTGGTGATGATCGGCCGCGACGGCAAGCCGCGGCAGAAGACGCTGCCGGAGATCCTCTCCGAGTGGATCGAGTTCCGCGTCGCGACGGTGCGCCGGCGCACGCAGCACCGGCTGGCGAAGGTCGAGGACCGCATCCACATCCTCGAAGGCCGGCAGGCGGTCCTGCTCAACATCGACAAGGTCATCAAGCTGATCCGCAACTCGGACGAGCCGAAGCCCGAGCTGATCAAGGCGTTCAAGCTGACCGAGCGTCAGGCCGACGACATCCTCGACCTGCGGTTGCGCCAGCTTGCGCGGCTCGAGGGCATCAGGATCGAGCAGGAACTGGCCGAGCTGCGCAAGGACCAGGCCGCGCTGCAGAAGCTGCTCGGCTCGGAGGCCGCGCTGCGCAAGCAGGTCGGCAGGGAGTTCGAGGAGGACGCAAGGAAGTACGGCTCAGTGGACAAGGACCCGCGCCGCACG
This sequence comes from Pseudomonadota bacterium, assembly GCA_029777935.1. The sequence goes on along the minus strand of JAKORH010000031.1, from coordinate 20,503 downwards.
CTGATCGAGGCCGCCGAGCGCGCGAGCGTGGAGGCCAAGGTTGTCGACGAGCCGGTGACGGTGATCGTCTCCGAGCAGGGCTTCGTGCGCGCGCGCACCGGCCACGGCCACGATGCGGCGCAATTCACCTTCAAGCCGGGTGACGCGCTGTACGACGCGGTCGAGTGCCGCACGGTCGACTTTCTCGTCGCGATCGGCTCCAACGGTCGCGTCTACTCGGTGCCGGTCGCGCAGTTGCCGTCGGCGCGCGGCGACGGCGCGCCGGTCACGTCGCTGATCGAACTCGAGGCCGGTACGCGCATCGTCGCCTTCTGCGCCGGCTCTGCGACGCAGCCGCTGCTGATGGCCACCGGCGGCGGCTACGGCTTTGCATGCCAGCTCGGCGACATGGCGACGCGGCAGAAAGGCGGCAAGCAGTTCATCACCGTCGACGAGGGCGCGTTGCCGCTGCGGCCCGCGCGGGTCGATCCCGCCACTGACGACCGCATCGCGTGCCTGTCGGCCAACGGGCGGTTGCTGGTGTTCGCGGCGACCGAGATCAAGGCGCAGTCGGGCGGCGGCCGCGGCGTCACGCTGATGGGACTGGACGATGACGAGGCGCTGCTCGCGGCGCTGCCTTGTTCGTCCGCCGGCGTGATCGTGTCCGGCACGAGCAAGAGCGGCAAGCCGATCGAAATCGTGGTTGCGGGAGCCGGCCTCGACGCGCACACGGGCCATCGCGCGCGGAAGGGTACGCTGGTGAAATCCAAGCTCAAGGTGAGCGGGCTGCGGCGCGCCTGACCGATGAAGCGTCGCGCCGTCGTCGCCGCGATGGCGGCTGTCGCGGCCGCGACGCTCGTTGTCGCGGTTGCCGGCGTGCCGGGGTGCGTGACCGTGAATCCGTACTACGCGCAATCGAAAGCGCATCACCGGCCGGACGGATTCCAGAACATCGATCCGGCCGCGGCGATGCCGCGTCCGTGGAGCGAGTTCCTGCGCTGGCAGCGCGAGCGCATGTCGCTCGCGATCCCGGAGCCGAAGCTCGATCTGTCGCCGATCGTTCCCGACCTCGGCTACATCGGCAAGAACCGGAGCGAACTCGCGGTGACGTGGATCGGCCACGCGACCGCGCTGCTGCAGGTGGGCGGGCTGAACGTGCTGACCGATCCGATGTTCTCAGAGCGCGCGTCGCCCGTGCAGTGGATGGGACCGAAGCGCCGGCAGCCGCCCGGCGTGCTGCTGCGCGAGTTGCCGCATATCGACGTCGTGGTGATCTCGCACAACCACTACGACCATCTGGACGAGGCTTCGGTGAAGGCGCTGAATGCGCAGGCCGGCGGACCGCCGCTGTTCGTCGTGCCGCTCGGCGTGGAGCGCTGGCTGGCCGGCGAAGGCATCACGAACTCCAGGGCGCTCGACTGGTGGGACGCGATCGACGTGCGCGGCGTGCGCGTTCACCTCGTGCCGGCGCAGCACTGGAGCGGGCGGGTGTTCGCCGACCGCATGAAGACGCTGTGGGGCGCGTACGTGATCGAAGGCGGCGGCAAGCGCGCGTTCTTCGCCGGCGACACCGGCTACTCACCGGTTCACTTCAAGCAGATCGGCGAACGATTCGGACCGTTCGATGTGGCGCTGATCCCGATCGGCGGCTACGAGCCGCGCTGGTTCATGGGCAAGCAGCACGTGAACCCCGACGAGGCGGTGAAGATCGCGCTCGATCTGAAGGCGCGGCGCGCGCTCGGCATCCACTGGGGCACGTTCCAGCTCACCGACGAGCCGCTCGACCAGGCGGTGACGGATCTCGCCGCCGCGCTGAAGGAGCACGGGCTGACCGGGCGCCAGTTCTTCGTGCTGCGGCATGGCGAGACGCGGCGGATACTCGAATGACTTGAACCGTCAGTCCCTCACCCCAACCCCTCTCCCGGAGGGAGAGGGGCTTCTTGCTTCCCTCTCCCTCCGGGAGAGGGATCGAGGGTGAGGGCGATCGGTCGAGGAAACGTGAAAGGCGATATCCGATGCTGACCTACGCGCTGATGCTGTTCCTGCACCTGACCGCGATCGTGATCTGGATCGGCGGCATGTTCCTGATGCACTTCGCGGTGCGGCCGGCCGCGGTGCAACTGCTGGAGCCGCCGCAGCGGCTGCCGCTGCTGGCGGAGATCCTGCGCCGTTTCCTCGATTGGGTCGCGGCGGCGATCGTCGTGGTGCTGCTGTCCGGCATCGTGATCATCGTGGTCGCCGGCGGCTTCGAGGTCGTGCACCCGTCGGTGCACCTGATGTTCGGCATCGGGATCGTGATGATCGCGATCTTCGCGCACATTCGCCTCGCGCCGTATCCGCGCCTGCGCGCTGCCGTCGCGGCGCGCGACTGGCCGGCGGGAGCGAAGTGTCTCGACCAGATCCGCAAGGAAGTCGCGTTCAATCTCGCGCTGGGCATCGCGATCATCGCGATCGCGACGTTCGGGCGCGCGCTGCTGTCGCGTTAGTCCTGACTAATCGAGCAGCGCCTCGCCGCGCAGCACGTGCACGCAGCCGCCGCCCACGGTGGCGCGGATGCCGTCGGCGGCGCGACGAGCCGACGCGAGCAGCAGGCTCGGCCGCCCCATCTCCACGCCTTGCGCGATCTCGAGCCGCGCCTCCGCTTCGCTGCCGAGCGACAGCAGAAACGCCGCCAGCGTGGCGTTGGCGCTGCCGGTCGCCGGATCCTCGATCGTGCCCGACAGCGGCGCGAACATGCGCGCTCGCAGGCGATGCGACGCCGTGCCGTCGGCGCGCGCGTACAGGTGCAGCGACAGCCGCTCGGGCGGCTGGTCGAAGCTCGCCGCGAGGTGGCGGAACGCGCCGAGGTCCGGCGCTGCGCGCGTCAGCGCCGCGCCGGTAACCTCGACGAAGCAGAAGGGCAGGCCGACCGACGCAATGCGCGGCGGATGCGCACGGAGCACGACATCGGTCGCAGCGAGGCCCGCGCAGGCCGCGACCGTGTCGACCGGCAGGTCGGGCCCGGTGGACAGCGGCTGCGGCGCGGCGATGCGCGCGCCGGCGATCGCGCCGGCCGCATCGCGCTCGATGCACACCTCGACCAGCCCGGCGATTTCCTCGAAGCGCAGCACGTCGCCGCTGCCTCGTCCCATCGCGGCGAGCACGCAGCCTGTGCCCACGTTCGGATGCCCGGCGAACGGCATCTCTGCCGTGCGGTTGAAGATGCGCACGCGTGCGGTGTGCGCCGGATCGGCGGGCGGGAGCACGAAGGTCGTCTCGCTGTAGTTGATCTCGGCCGCGAGCGACTGCATCTCGTGGTCGGACAGTTCGCGCGCATCGGTGAACACCGCGAGCGGATTGCCGCCGAAGCGCTGATTGGTGAACACATCGACCGTCACGTAACGCGCGAGTCGCGTCATCTTTGCTCCCGTCTTGACCCGGACCGTCCGATCGCGATCGATGCCACCACCGCGGCGGCGGCGAGCCACGTCACCGGCTCGACGCGTTCGCCGAAGAACAATGCCGCAAACGCGATCGTGAAGAAGACCTGAAGCAACTGCACCTGCCCGACGCGCGCGATCCCGCCGCGCGCCAGTCCGTTGTACCAGGCAAATAAGCCGATCAGTTGCGACACCAGCGCCACATAGAGGAACCCGCCCCAGGCGTGTGCGCTCGCTGCGAGCGGTGTGGTGAACGCGAGCCACAACGCGATCGGCGCCGAAACCGGCAGCGCGATCGCGAGCGCCCACAGGATGACCTGGATGCCGCCGATCGCGGCCGACAAACGCCCGCCAACCACGTAGCCGAGCGCGCCGAGCACGACGGCGCCGAGCATCCACAGGTCGCCGGCCGTCAGCCGCGCGTTGCCTTCGCGCAGCGCAAAGGCGATTACGATCGCCGAGCCGATCGCCGCGCAGATCCAGAAGCGCGCGCCCTGGCGGTCGCGGTACAGCAGCGCGGCGAGCAGCGCGGTGGCGAACGGCAGCAGCCCGTTGACGATGGCGCCGTGGCTGGCGGGCATCGATCGCATCGCAAGCGACGACAGCAACGGAAATCCGAACACGATGCCGAGCGCCGCCCACGCCAGCGGCGCCCAACGTTGTCGCGGCGGCACGCGCGCGCGCGTGCCGCTCAGCCACGCAACGGCGACCAATCCCGCGATCGCCATGCGGCCGAAGGCGACGAACGAGGCATCCAGTTCAGCCACCGCCATCCGCGTCATCGGCAGCGTCAGGCTGAACGCGAGCACGCCGAGCAGCCCGAGCAGCAGGCCGGCGCGCGCGGGGTTCGCCGTCGGGGTCGCGACGGCGCTCACGTGATCGGCAGCACCAGCACGCCGCGGGCCGCCGCGCGGTTCGAGACCGCGTCGTACCAGCGCGCGAGGTGCGGTGTCGCGGGCCGTTCGAGCGGCAGGCCGAACCAGCGGTGGACCTGGCAGCCGACCGGGATGTCGGCCATCGTGAAATCATCGCCGGCGAGAAACCGGCGCGACGCCAGGTGCGCGTCGAGCATGGCGACCAGCGGCCCGGTCTGCGCGCGCGAGCGCTCAACCAACGTTGCGTCGCGCTCGCCCGGCGGCGTGCGGATCAGCTGCATGAACGCGTCGCGGACGGCGGGATTCAGCGTCGTCTGCTGCCAGTCCATCCAGCGCTCGGCGTCGAAGCGCCGGCGCAGATCCTCCGGATACAGCCGCCCCGGCGCGTACTTTGCGGCGAGATAGCGCACGATCACGTTCGACTCCCACAACACGAAGCCGTCGTCGTCGATCACCGGCACCAGGCGGTTCGGATTGAGCTTGCCGTACTCATCGGTGTGGACCACGCCGAACGACGCGCCGGCATCGGTGCGTTCGAACGCCACGCCGCATTCGCGCGCGGCCCACACGGCCTTCTGCACGTTGATCGAATTCAGCCGGCCCCAGATCTTCAGCATGAATGTCCTTCCAGCTTCCCTGAACGGCGCGACCGCTTGCACTCACCCGAGCCCTCTCCCTCCGGGAGAGGGCTGCAAGCCCCGGAGCCGCGCGCTTGCAGGCGCGCGTCGCTGCGGCGGCGCGAAGCTCGCGCTTCGCGAAACCCCGCCTCCGCCCTCCGGGAGAGGGACCGAGGGTGAGGGGCCATCGCTTCACGAATCCTCGGCACCGATCAGCTCGGCCAACGTGCGGACGCCGCGCTCGATCGCGGCCGGCGGGACGGTGACGAACGACAGCCGCAGCGTGTTGCGGGCAGGCGCGGTGGCATAGAACGGCTCACCGGGCACGTAGACGACGTTGCGCTCGATCGCGCGCGCGAGCAGCGCGGTGGCGTCGACGCGCGCGGGCAGCGTCAGCCACACGAACATGCCGCCGTCGGGCCGCGTCCATTCGACGCCGGCCGGCATCGACTGCTCGAGCGCGGCCAGCATCGCGCGGCACTGCTCCGCGTAGCGCGCGCGCACGCGCCTCAGGTGATCGGGATAGTCCGCGGCGGACACGATCCGCAGCGCCGCGCGCTGCGACAGCGTGGCGGTGTGCAGGTCGGTCGCCTGCTTCAGCCGCACCAGCAGATCGATGCAGGCGCGCGGCGCGACCACGTAGCCCAGCCGCAGCCCCGGCGCGAGCACCTTGGAGAACGAGCAGATGCGGATCGTGCGCTCAGGCGCCCACGCGCGCAGGCTCGGCGGGGGCGCCGCGCGGTACCACAGTTCGCCGTACGGGTCGTCCTCGACCAGCCACAGGCTGTTTGCGCGCGCGGACTGCGCCAGCGCAGCGCGCCGCTCGACGCCGAGCGTGCGGCCGGTCGGATTGGAAAAGTTCGGCATCACGTAGGCGATGCGGGCATCGCGCGCGAGCGCGGCGTCGATCGCCTGCGGGATCAAGCCGCCGGCGTCGGTCGGAATCGCGCGGAACACAGGCTCGAACACCGAAAACGCCTGCAGCGCACCGAGATAGCTCGGCGCCTCGACCAGCAGCGGCGCGCCGGTCTCGGCGAACGCCTTGCCGACGAGATCGAGCGCCTGCTGGCTGCCGGCCACGACCAGCACCTCGTCGGCGTGCGTCGGCGCGCCGCGCGCAGTCTCGATGGCCGCGATCCACTCGCGCAGCGGCGCATAGCCCTCGGTGGCGCTGTATTGCAGCGCGCCGGGACCGTCGTGCGCGAGCACCGCGTCGAAGGCCGCGCGCATTGCCTCGACCGGGAAGGACTCCGGCGCCGGCAGCCCGCCCGCGAGCGAGATCATGTCAGGCCGCTGCGTGACCTTCAGGATTTCGCGGATCATGGAACTCTTGACCTGCTCGGCGCGGCGTGCCGGGCGCATCGGCGCCGTCAGTTCGGTGACGGGTGCGTTCATCGTTGCGTTCCTTCCATCGGTGTCATTCGAATGCCATCCATACCGCCGTCGCGGCCAGCAGCGCACCCATCACGGTGTTGAAGGCGCGCAGCCGCGCGCCGTGCTGCAGCCAGTCCCGGAGCGCTGCGCCCGTGGCGGCCCACACCGCGAGGCTCGCGGCGCAGGCGGCGGAGAACACGGCGCAGATCACGATGACGCGCGCCAGCGCTTCGTCGGCCGCCATGTAGGTGCCGGCGGTTGCGGCCGCGAGCATCCATGCCTTCGGGTTCGCGTACTGGAACGCAGCCGATTGCCAGAAGGTCAGCGGGCGCGCGAGCGCGCGGTCGCCGATCGCCGCGGTGCGCGCGATCAACCACGCGATGTAGAAGAGATACGCGACGCCGGCCCAGCGGATCGCCGCGGCGAGCGCGGGATGCGCGGCGATCAGCGCCGCGGCGCCAAGCGCGCCGGCCGCGAGCATCGACGAGAAGCCGAACGGCACGCCGAGGATGTGCGGCAGCGTCGCGCGCAGGCCATGGTTGGCGCCGGTCGCGGTGGCGATCGTGTTGTTCGGCCCCGGCGTGAACGAACCGGCGAGTGCGAACACGATCAGCGCGATCAACTGCTCGCCGCTCATGTTGCCCCCTTCGCCCTACGGGCTGTCCCCCCGAGGGGGGTGAGAGCCGCAGCTCCAAGCCCGCCTTCGCGGGCTTGGACGGCTCGAGCGCCCGTCGCGTCCCGCGAGGGGCTCTTCGAGCGCCTTGGGAGCGGCCGGGCGGCGCTCATCAGTAGTCGCCTCCCGCGAGCACGCGCGCGAACTGGTCGGAATCGACGTTGCCGCCGCTGATCACGAGGCCGACCTTCCTGCCCGCGATGCGATCGCGCCACTTCAGCGCCGCGGCCAGCGGCGCGGCGCCCGCGCCCTCGGCGACGTTGTGCGTGGCGGCGAACGTGAGCCGCATCGCGGCGGCGACCTCGGCGTCGTCGACCTCGGTCACGTCATCGACATGGCGGCGAATCACGGCGAGCGAGTCCGCGTCCGGCACGCGGCACGCCAGTCCGTCCGCGAGTTGCGTGGTGACCGGCGCTTCGATGACCTGCCCGGCGCGGTACGACAGCGCGTAGCAGGGCGCCTGCGCCGACACCACGCCGACGATTCGCGTCGTGCGGTTCAGCGCCTCGCGCGCTGCGATGCAGGCGTTGATTCCGGACCCTTGACCGATCGGCACGAACACGAGGTCGAGATCCGGCACCGCGTCGAACATTTCGAGCCAGTAGCTCGCGACGCCACGCACGAGGTCGCGGTGAAATGCCGGGATGAAGTGCAGCCCGCGCGCAGCGGCGGCGCGGGCGGCTTCCTCGCGCGCGGCCTGGAAGTCGTGGCCGTGCTCGATCAGTTCGACGCCGAGCGCGCGCATCGCGGCGTTCTTCTCGCGCGAGTTGCCGTGCGGCACGTAGATCGTCGCCGGCAGGCGCGCGGCGCGCGCGGCTAATCCGACCGACTGGCCGTGGTTGCCCTTGGTCGCGGTGACGACGCCGGGGCAGCCCGGTTCGCGCCGCGCCAGTTCGTCGAAATACACCAGCCCGCCGCGCAGCTTGAACGCGCCGACCGGCAGGTGATTCTCGTGCTTGACCCAGACCTCGGTGCCGAGCGCCCGGGCGAGCAGCGGCCACGCAAACTGCGGCGTGGGCGCGAGCGTGCGGTGGACTACTTCGGCGGCGCTGGCGAGCGACGCGCGATCGGGCAGTGACATGGTGTACCCGTACGAAGTCGGACGAGGCTTGAATCTAGCAGCGGGCGCCGGTACAGTGCCAGTACAGTTTCGCGTCCAATCACAGCCTCTGGCCTGTCCGGATTGCCAGCACAGTTGCGATGAACTTCGACCAGCGCAGCAATAGCCACCACGACACCGGCGCGCCGCCCGTGCTCGGCGCCGACGACCGCACGCTCGCGGCGCAACTGGCGGCCCGGCTCGCGCTGCGCATCGACGAGCACGCGCTGAAGCCGGGCACGCGGCTGCCTTCGATCCGCGGCTATTCCGCCCAGCAGCGGGTCAGTCGCTCGACCGTGGTCGACGCGTACGACCGGCTGATTGCCGCCGGGCTGATCGAATCGCGCCGCGGTTCGGGCTTCTACGTGGCGGCGCGCGCGCGTCGCGACGGCAAGCACCCGCAGTCACCGCACGAGGCGGCACCGGCGGTCGACGCCGGCGCCCCCAACGTGGTGTGGCTGCTGCGGTCGATGCTGCGGCAGGCGCCCGCGTCGCCGCAGCCCGGTGCCGGGCTGCTGCCGACGCAATGGCTCGACTCGGACCTCGTCAATGGCGCGGTGCGCGCGGTCGGGCGGACGATGGGCGCGGCAGCGCTGTCGTACGGTCTGCCGGAGGGCTACCTGCCGCTGCGCGAGCAGGTCGTGCAGCGGCTCGCGCTCGCCGACATCGGGGCCGACGCGCCGCAGATTGTCACGACCTGCGGTGTCACGCAGGGGATCGATCTCGTCGCGCGCCACTTCGTCGCCGCCGGCGACACGGTGTTCGTCGAAGACCCGGCGTGGTTCGTCATGTTCGCGCGGTTCGCCGCGTTCGGCGCACGCGTGATCGGCGTGCCGCGCCGCGCCGACGGGCCTGACATCAAGGTGCTGCGCAACCTGCTCACGCGGCACCAGCCGAAGCTGTTCGTCGTCGGCTCGGTGCTGCACAACCCGACCAGCACGTCGATCTCGGCAGCCAATGCGCACGAGCTGCTGAAGGTCGCCGACGAATACGGCTTCACGATCGTCGAGGACGACATTTACGGCGACCTGCACCCGGGGCGTGGCGCTGCGGTGCGGCTCGCGAGCCTCGATCAACTGCAGCGTGTGGTCTACGTCAGCGGCTTCTCCAAGACGCTGTCCGCGAGCCTGCGCGTCGGTTACGTGGCCTGTTCACGCGAGCTGGCCGAGCAACTCGCGAACCTGAAGCTGCTGACCGGTCTGACGACGCCCGAGGTGACCGAGCGGATCGTCGCGCGCGTGCTGGCCGAAGGTGGCTATCGGCGTCACCTCGACCGGCTGCGCGGCAAGCTCGACGCCGCGCGCGACCGCACCGCGCGCGCGCTCGAACGCGCGGGCGCGAAGCTGTTCGCGCCGTCCGTGTCCGGCATGTTCCTGTGGGCCGATTGCGGGCGCGACACCAACGCGATCGCCGCCGAGGCCGCGCAGCACGACATCCTGTGTGCGCCGGGCAGCCTGTTCTCGCCGGCGCAGTTGCCCAGCCCGTGGATGCGCGTTTCGGCGGCGGCGAGCCTGAATCCGGCGGCGATGCGGTTCCTGGCGCAGTCGCTCGGGTGACGCTCAGGCTGCGTGCGGCACCTGCCCGAGCCGCCGGTTCGCGGGCACTGCAACGTCGATCAGGTTCGGCTTCGGCAGGTTCAGCGCGTGCATCAGCGAAATGAAGTCTTCGCGCGAACGGCCGGCGAGGCGCGGATTGCCCGTGCGCTCGGCGCCGATCGTCGTGTGGGTCCGGCCGTGATAGTCGTGTGCCGGATACACGCGCACGTCGTCCGGCAGCGTGAACAGCTTCTGCGCGATGCTGTCGTACAGCGCACCGGGGTCCCCGGACTGGAAATCGGTGCGGCCGCAGCCGCCAATCAGCAAGGTGTCTCCGGTGAACACGCAATGCTCGTCGCGCCAGACATAGCACATGCTGCCGGCCGTGTGTCCCGGCGTGTGGACCGCCGCGAGAAACGTCAGGCCGAACCACAGCGAGTCACCCTCGGCGAGCTGCACCGGCGCAGGCCGAATACCGCAGCCGCTCGGCACCGCGGCGTAGGCGCCGGTGACGCGCGCCAGCTCCCCGGCCGACGTGATGTGATCGGCGTGCGCGTGCGTCTCGATCACGTAGCGCAGCGCCAGGCCGCGTTCGCGCAGGAACGCCAGGTCGCGCTCGATCTGCTCCGCGATCGGGTCGATGATCACCGCAGCGCGGTTGGGACCGCTCGCCAGCACGTAGGTGTAGGTCGACGAGGTGGCGTCGAAGAGCTGATGCAGTTCGTTGGCCACGGCCGATTATGAGCCGGCCCCCTTGAACCGGCACAATTCGCCCCCATCAACGCGCCGCGGCGGCTCGCCGCGTCCGTTCAAACACGTATCCCGGGGAATTCGTCATGGGCGCTGTCAAGGAAACGCTGGGCTTCCAGGCCGAGGTGAAGCAGTTGCTTCACCTGATGGTCCACTCGCTGTACTCGAACAAGGAAATCTTCCTGCGCGAGCTGGTCAGCAACGCGTCGGACGCGTGCGACAAGCTGCGCTTCGAGGCGATCGCGCATCCGGAGCTGCTCGAAGGCGGCGCCGATTTCGCGATCCATGTCGCCTGCGACAAGGCGGCGCGCACGATCACCGTGTCGGACAACGGCATCGGCATGTCGCGGCAGGAGGCGATCGAGCACCTGGGCACGATCGCCAAGAGCGGCACGCGCGAGTTCTTCGCGCAACTGACGGGCGATCAGCAGAAGGATGCGCAGCTCATCGGGCAGTTCGGCGTCGGCTTCTACTCGAGCTTCATCGTCGCCGATCGCGTGACCGTGGTGACGCGCCGCGCCGGCTCGGGCGAGGCGGTCAAGTGGGAAAGCGACGGCAGCGGCGAGTTCACCATCGAGCCGGCCGAACGCGCCGCGCGCGGGACCGACGTGATCCTGCACCTGAAGGAGGGCGAGGACGAGCTGCTGTCGCACTGGCCGTTGAAGTCGATCCTGACCAAGTACTCGGATCACATCGCCACGCCCATTCGCATGAAGAAGGAGGAGTGGGACGCGGACAAGAAGGCGCAGGTGGTCAAGGACGAGGAGGAGACCGTCAACCAGGCCAGCGCGCTATGGGCGCGTGCGAAGTCCGACATCAGCGACGAGCAGTACAAGGAGTTCTTCAAGCACGTCAGCCACGACTTCGGCGACCCGCTGGCGTGGACGCACAACCGCGTAGAGGGCAAGCAGGAGTACATCCAGCTCCTGTACATCCCCGGGCGCGCGCCGTTCGACCTGTGGGACCGGAACCACCGCCACGGCGTCAAGCTGTACGTGCGGCGCGTGTTCATCATGGACGACGCCGAGCAGCTGATGCCGCCGTACCTGCGCTTCGTGCGCGGCGTGATCGATTCCAACGACCTGCCGCTGAACGTATCGCGCGAGATCCTGCAGGAGTCGCGCGACGTGAAGGCGATCCGCGAGGGTTCGACGAGGCGCGTGCTCGGCCTGCTGGAGGACCTGGCGGAGAACCGCAAGGACGATTACGCGAAATTCTGGGCCGAGTTCGGCCAGTGCCTGAAGGAGGGCATCGGCGACGACACGACCAACCGCGAACGGATCGCGAAACTGCTGCGCTTCGCCACCACGAAGAGCGACACGCAGAGCGTCGCTTTCGCCGACTACGCCGGCCGCATGAAGGACCAGCAGACGTCGATCTACTACCTGACCGCCGATTCGCTCGAGGCGGCCAAGTCGAGTCCGCACCTGGAGATCTTCCGCAAGAAGGACGTCGAGGTGATCCTGCTGACCGATCGCGTCGACGAATGGATGCTCGGCTTCATGCACGACTTCGACGGCAAGGAACTGGTGTCGGTGGCGAAGGGCGATCTCGATCTGGGCGAACTCGCCGATGCGCAGGAGAAGGAAGAGCAGGCCAGGGTCGCCGACGAATACAAGGATCTGGTCGAGAAGGTGAAGAAGGCGCTCGGAGAGCGGGTGCAGGACGTGCGAGTGACGCTGCGCCTGACCGATTCGCCCGCGTGCATCGTCGCCGACCGCGATGCGATGAGCCAGCACCTGCAGCGGCTGCTCAAGGCGGCGGGGCAGAAGGCGCCCGACGCGAAGCCGATCCTGGAGCTGAACCCGAACCACCCGCTGGTGCAGCGGCTGAAGTACGAGTCCGACGACAAGCTCGGCGACTGGGCAGCGCTGCTGCTGGGCCAGGCCGTGCTGGCGGAGGGCGGAGCGCTCGATGACCCGGCCGCGTTCGTCAAGCGTGTGAACGCGATGCTGCTGGATGCGGCGGCGAAGTGAATCGGTGCGGGCTGCTTCCCTCACCCTCGGTCCCTCTCCCTCTGATGAGGGAGAGGGAAGAAGGCCCCTCGCCCGCATCAGCGGGAGAGGGGTTGGGGTGAGAGCAAGCGGCCCTCGCAAGCGCCTCAAAGGCTTCCCGCCGGTCCTCGACGCGCGCGTGCGCTGCCTGATTCTCGGCAGCTTTCCGAGCGCGGCCTCGCTCGCCGCCGGCCAGTATTACGCGCACCCGCGCAACCAGTTCTGGCGCCTGCTCGGCTCTTTGCTCGGCGAGCCGTTGGCCGAACTGCCGTACGAACCGCGGCTGAAACGCGTGCTGGCACACCGCGTCGGCATCTGGGACGTGATCGACGCCTGCGAGCGCGAGGGCAGCCTCGACAGCAGAATCCGCCGCCATCGCGTCAACGACTTTGCCCGGCTCAGGCACCTGGCGCCGAGACTGCGGCGCGTGGTCTTCAACGGCGGCACGGCGGGTCGATTCGCGCCCGAGTTCGCCGCCGCCGGCTTCGAGACCTGCATCGCGCCGTCGACCAGCCCCGCGCACGCGGCGCGCAGCTTCGAGCAGAAGCTCGCGCTGTGGCGTGCGGCGCTGGCAGACTGATGGCGCGCAGCCGGCATTCCACGCGCCGGGCGACGCCCGCGGCGCCGCGCGTGACGATCTCCGAGCAGGCCGGCGTGCGCTACCTGCACTTCGGCACCGAGTGGATCCAGGGCGCTATGCGGATCGCGCGGCCGTATGCGCTCGAACTCGATTACCAGAAGCAGATGATGGCGTTGCTGCTGTTCCTGCCCGAACCGCGCCGTATCGTGCAGCTCGGGCTGGGCGCCGCGGCGCTGGCGAAAGCCTGCTGGCGTGCGCTGCCGAACGCGCAGATCGTTGCGGTGGAGATCAGCGAAGAGGTCGTCGCGGCCGCGCGCCAGTGGTTCAAGTTGCCGGACAGCGAGCGGCTGGCGGTGACGATCGAGGACGCCGAGGCGTTCGTCGCCCACCCGCGCCGCCGCGCCAGCGCTGACTGGCTGCAGGTGGATCTGTACGACGCCGCCGCGCGCGGGCCGGTGTGCGACAGCGTCGAGTTCTATCGGCACTGCCGCCGGCTGCTGGACGAGCCGGGAGTGGCCGCGATCAACCTGTTCGGGCGCGGCTTCGAGCCGAGCTTCGAGCGCATCGCCGCCGCGTTCGACGACCGCACGATCGTGCTGCCCGAGGCCGAGGCGGGCAACCGCATCGTGCTCGCCTTCACCGGCGCGATGCCGGCGCTGCCATTCGCGCAGATGTACGATCGCGCCGCCGACCTCGAGCGCCGGCTCCGGTGGCCGGCGCGGCGCTGGGTTTCCGGCATCAAGTCGGGCAACGACTTCGGGGGGAAATTCGCGCTCTGACGGCCGCCGGTCTGCCCGAGCCGGCCAGCCACTGCCTATCCAACCGGCTGATGCAAAATCGCGTGCTTGACACCCCTTGGTCGGCCGATAGCCTCGGCTCGCGCCGAGAGTGTCAACACTCGCGCATAATTGGCATCCCATGGAGCCCCGATCCTCTGCACCGGCGACGGCTGCGGCCGGCACCGCGCCGCTGCCGAAGCTTTCATCGCACGAAGCGGAAAAGCTGCTCAGGGACGGACTGGAACTTGCCGCCGGCATGATCGATGCGGAGTTCTCGTCGATGTGCCGGCCGGCCGCGGATGCGCTGGTCAGCCGCAGCGATGCCGACACGACTGCGCCTTATGTGCGGCGGCTGCTGTTCGGCAGGGGCGTCGAGCTGCGCGATCTGTTCGCACGCAACCTGCGCCGCAGGCAGGACGACATGGCCAACCGACTGATGGTGCGGCCGCGCGCGAACAAGAAGGCACAGGAGATTTCGGCTGACGAGCTGACGCTGGTCGAGTCCGACGACTGGGTATCGAATCCGGCCGTGAACCGGATCGCGGGACGCCTGCGCGGTCATTTCGAGGACATCCTGCGCGATCTGGACGTCGTGGTGAGCTTCCTCACCGGGCGCGAGTCGCTGCGCACGGGCAACGACCCGTTCGCGCCCGAGCTGTTCGTGCACGCGCTGGCGGGGGCGGCGAGCGAATTGGGGCTGGAGTCGGCGGCGCTGGAGCCGCTGGTCGATACCTTCGAGGCGCCGTTCGCGCAGGAGCTGGCGCGCACGTATCGCGCGGTGCTCGAACACATGCGCTCGCGTGGCCTCGACGTGAAGACAGTCCGGCGCGAACTCGCGACGCGCCAGGCCACCGGGTTCAAGAACACCGTCGCCGGCGGACTCGCGCCGAAGGCCGGCGCGTCGCAGCCGACACCGTTCGCGCAGGAGGCGTTCGGCCTGCCGATCGCGCCGAACACGATCGGCCCGGTGCCGCAGGTGCCGGGCGGTGCGCCGGGGGCCGCTGTGCCCGCGGGAGCAGGATCGACGGTCTCGGTGCAGATGCCGATGAACGCCGCCGCCGCGCTCGGCAACCTGATGACACGGCTGCAGGCGAACGTGCGCGGCGAGCCGGTGCCGCGCGGGCTGCAGTCGCTCGGAGTGGCGCCGCCGCAGTTGCTGCAGGCGGTGCAGGAAATGCAGCAGCTCGGGCTGCAGGGACTGTCGGGCGCGACGATCTCGACCCTGGAAGGCGAGGCCGGCGCGTGGCGCCCGCACCTGATCGACAAGGCGAGCCGCACTGTCGACAAGCTGACGATCGAGATCGTCGGCATGTTGTTCGACCACGTGCTGCAGGACAAGCAGGTGCCGGTCGAGATCAAGGCCATGATCTCGCGGCTGCAGTTCCCGGTGCTGAAGATCGCGCTGATGGACGCCGACTTCTTCGCGTCCGGCGCGCACCCGGCGCGGCGGCTGATCGACCGCGTCGCCAGCACCTCGATCGGCTGGGAGCCTTACGGCGACGAGAACGACAAGTACCGCGCCGAGGTCGAGCGCGTGGTGCGCACGGTGCTGGAGTCGTTCGACAAGGACACCGGCATCTTCGAGCGGCTGCTGGGTGAATTCGATCTCTTCGTCGGCGAGACCTCGACGCGCGAAAACGATCCGGTCGCGCGCGCCAAGCGTGCGCTGGAGGAGGCGGAGAAGCGCGAGATCCTGGTGATCAACACCACGATCCAGGTGCGCAGGGCTTTCGAGCGGGTCGAGCTGGAGCCGTACCTGCGCGACTTCCTGGTCGGACCGTGGGTGCAGGCGCTGGTCAGCGCGATCATGCGCGACGACGAGACGCCGGGCTACTCGAAGGCGTTCCGCCAGGTGATCCACGACCTGGTGTGGAGCGTGCAGCCGAAGGTGTCGGCCGACGAGCGCAAGCGCCTGGTGGCGCTGATTCCGCCGATGATGCGCGTGCTGCGCGACGGCCTCGGTTCGATCCGGGTGCCGGAGCACGAGCAGAACCAGTTCTTCCAGCAGCTGATGCAGTCGCACGCGATGGCGGTGCGGCCGGTGGACCAGGCGACCTACATCAAGTCGTCGCTGGTAGCCACCGAACTGCGATCGCGCATCGACGACATGCGCATCACCGGCACGTTCCCTATCACGACCGTCGCCGGCGGCATCAAGGTGTCGGAGGGCGCGCTGCTGCGCGCGGCGGAGAAGCACGACGCACAGGTGATGATCCCGGTCGCGCCGACCGACATCGGTCCGATCGACCGTGACGAGGAAGCGAGGCTGGACGAGCAGATCGCGATCTGGCAGCGCGGCACCTGGTTCGATCTGTGGAACGGCACCGAATTCATCCGCGCGCGGCTGCGCTGGATCAGCCCGCTGCGGACGCTGTTCATGTTCAGCTGCGACAAGGAGCAGCAGGCGCGCGTGCTGGCGCCCGACGTGCTGAAGTCGTACCTGAAGCGCGGTTTTCTGAATCCGCTCGAGCACGAGCCGCTGATGAAGCGCGCGGTCGACGGCGTGGTGGCGGAGTTCGAGAAGATGCCCAAGCGCGCCGAGGAACTGACTTCGCGCTTTGGCGCGTAGCGGGCATGGCGCGCCGTCGCCGCCGCCGATGAGCGCCATCGAACGCCTGCCCGTCGCGGACGAGGCGGTGCCGAGCGGGCGGCTGTCGCTGCCCTACGTGGTGAAGGGGCTGGTTGCGGACGGCCTGATGCAGCCGGCCGACGCCGAACGCGTGCTGTCGGTCGGAACGCGGCAGACCCAGATCCATCCGGTCGCGCTGCTGGCGGAAATGAACCTGCGCGGCCCCGCGCCGGCGCGCGCGCTGCTCGACCTCGAGCGGCTGACGCAATGGCTGGCCGACCGCAGCCGCCTGCCGTACCAGCACATCGATCCGCTGCGCGTCGACTTCACGCGCGTGGTCGAGGTGATGTCCAGTGCGTACGCGACCACGTATTCGATCCTGCCGGTCGCGGTGACCGCGACCGAGGTGACGGTCGCGACCTGCGAGCCGTTCCTCGACGGCTGGCTGCGGGAGATCGAGCAGATCTCCAAGCGTTCGATCCGGCGCGTGGTCGCCAACCCGCTCGACATCGCGCGCTACACGACCGAGTTCTACAAGCTCGCGCAGTCGGTCAAGGGCGCCAACAGGGCGAGCACGACGAACCTCGTCAGCAACTTCGAGCAACTGGTCGAGCTCGGCGGCAAGGTCGACGCCGAGAACGCGCACATCGTCACGATCGTCGACTGGCTGCTGCAGTACGCGTTCGACCAGCGTGCCAGCGACATCCACCTCGAACCGCGGCGCGAGCAGGGCGTGGTGCGTTTCCGCATCGACGGCGTGCTGCACCAGGTCTACCAGGTGCCGCCGGCCGTGATGCACGCGATGGTCAGCCGCATCAAACTGCTCGGCCGCATGGACGTGGTCGAGCGCCGCCGTCCGCTCGACGGCCGCATCAAGACCCGCGTGGCGTCGGGCGCGAGCGCCGGGCGCGAAGTCGAGATCCGGCTGTCGACCTTGCCCACCGCGTTCGGCGAGAAACTGGTGCTGCGGATCTTCGATCCCGACGTGGTCGTGCGCAGCTACGCCGAGCTCGGCTTCTCCGACCAGGAGGAGAAGCTGTGGGAAGCGCTGATCCACCGCCCGGCCGGCATCGTGCTGGTGACCGGGCCGACCGGCTCCGGCAAGACCACCACGCTGTATTCGACGCTGAAGCAGCTCGCGACCGACGAGGTCAACGTCAGCACGGTCGAGGACCCGATCGAGATGGTCGACGGCAGCCTGAACCAGATGCAGGTGCAGCCGGGCATCGACCTCACCTTCGCCGAGGGGCTGCGCGCGCTGATGCGGCAGGATCCGGACATCATCATGGTCGGCGAAGTGCGCGACAAGGAAACCGCCGACATGGCGGTCAACGCAGCGCTCACGGGCCACCTCGTGTTCAGCACGCTGCACACCAACGATGCGGCCAGTTCGATCGCGCGCCTGCTCGAACTCGGTGTGCCGGCGTATCTGGTGAACGCGACCGTGATCGGCGTGCTGGCGCAGCGACTGGTGCGGACGCTGTGCCCGCACTGCAAGGCGCCGGGCGAGCCGGTGACCGAAGCGCTGTGGAAGGAACTGGTGGCGCCGTGGCGCTCGTCGCTGCCGAAGCAGGTGTACCAGCCGGTGGGTTGCCTCGAATGCCGGCGCACCGGCTATCTCGGGCGCTCCGGCCTGATCGAACTGCTGGTCGTCAGCGACGAGTTGCGGGCGCTGGTCGCGCGCGGCGCGGGCATCAGCGAACTGCGCCGGCAGGCGGCGCGCGACGGCTTGCGTTCGTTGCGGCTGTCGGGCGCGCAGAAGATCGCGCAGGGCGTGACGACGGTCGAGGAAGTGCTGCGCGCAGCGCCGCCGTTCGAGATGTAGCGGGCGCCGCCGTCACCCCGGCGCAGGCCGGGGCCTGATTTCCGGCGCTGAAACCTGGGCCCTGGCCTACGCCGGGGCGACAAGCCCCTACTTGCTCAGTTGCCGCATCGCCCGCGTCAGCCCTTCGAGCGTCAGCGGAAACATCCTCCCCGTCACGATCTGGCTGATCACGGCGATCGACTGCCGGTACTGCCACAGGCCTTCCGGCTCGGGGTTGATCCAGATGTGCTTCGGGAAGTGGTGCGTGAAGCGCTGCAGCCAGACCGCGCCCGCCTCGGCATTGTTGTGCTCGACCGAGCCGCCCGGCTGCAGGATCTCGTACGGGCTCATCGTCGCGTCGCCGACGAGGATCAGCTTGTAGTCCGGGTTGTACTTGCGTAGCACGTCCCAGGTGTCGAACTTCTCCGCGAAGCGGCGCCGGTTGTTGCGCCACACGTACTCGTAGACGCAGTTGTGGAAATAGTAGAACTCCAGGTGCTTGAACTCGGCCTTGGCCGCGGAGAACAGCTCCTCGACGCGCTTGATGTGCTCGTCCATCGTGCCGCCGACGTCGAGCAGCATCAGCACCTTCACCGTGTTGTGCCGCTCCGGCACCATCCTGATGTCGAGCCAGCCGGCGTTGCGCGCGGTCGACAGGATCGTGTCCGGCAGATCGAGCTCCAGATCCGCGCCCTCGCGCGCGAAGCGGCGCAGCCGCCGCAGCGCGACCTTGATGTTGCGCGTGCCGATCTCGACCTCGTCGTCGTAGTCGCGGTACGCGCGCGCCTCCCACACCTTGACTGCCGAGCGGCCACCCTTGCTCGGCCCGCCGATGCGGATGCCCTCCGGATGCGCGCCGCCATGGCCGAACGGCGACGTGCCGCCGCTGCCGATCCACTTGTTGCCGCCGTGGTGCGCCCCGTCCTGCTCCTCGAGCCGCTTGCGGAATTCCTCCATCAGCTTGTCGAAGCCGAGCTTCTCCAGCCCGGCGATCTCCTCGGGCGAGAAGTCGCGCTCGAGAAGCTGCCGGAACCACTCGTCCGGGATTTCCTTGGTGAAACCGAGCGTGGTGCGCACGCCATTGAAGAACTCGCCGAACGCGCGATCGAACTTGTCGAACTGCGCCTCGTCTTTGACCAGGGTGGCGCGCGACAGGAAGTAGAAGTCGTCGATCGACGGCCGGATCACCTGCTTCTTCAGCGCTTCGAGCAGCGTCAGCAGCTCGTTGATCGACACCGGCAGCTTCGCCGCGCGCAGATGGTAGAAGAAGTTGATCAGCATCCTTCCCTCACGCCCGACCCCTCTCCCGCTGATGCGGGCGAAGGGAGTTTCGGGCCAGCCGCAGTTCGAGATGCCGCTTCACGTCCGGCCACTCGGACGCCAGGATGCTGAACAGCACGGTATCGCGCACGGTGCCGTCGCGCCGCGCCTGGTGGTGGCGCAGCACGCCGTCCTTCTTCGCGCCGAGCGCCGCAATCGCCGACTGCGACGCGAAGTTGAAGTTGTCGGTTCGAAAGCCCACCACCCGGCTGCCGAGCGCCTCGAACGCGTGCGTCATCAGCAGCAGCTTGCAGGTCGTGTTCACGTGCGTCTTCTGGCAGCGGCGCGCGTACCATGTGTAGCCGATCTCGACGCGATCGATCGGCGGCACGATGTCGTGGTAGCGCGTGCTGCCCACGATCGTTCCGGTCGCCAGATCGCGCACGGCCCACGGCAGCATGTGACCTGCCTCCTGTCCCGCGAGCGCAGCCGAGATGTACGCGTGCGTTTCCTCGGGCGCCGGCACCGACGTGAACCACAGCTTCCACAGTTCGCCGTCGGCCGCCGCCGCGGCCAGGCCGTCGTGATGCTCGCGCGCCAGCGGCTCCAGGCGTACGCCATGGCCTTCGAGCGTGATCGGTTGCGGTGTCTTCATGTCAGCGACGGGGAAATTGGGTCCCGGCCTTCGCCGGGACGACGAAGGTCCGAGCGCTGACCGGCGACGCGAGCGCAGCGTCGCGCCGTCCGTGTCGAACGCGAGAGCAGGTTGCGGCGGCCAGGATCGCATCTCATCGCGAGACCTCGGCCCCGTCCGCAACCTACCGGTTGTGCCGGGCCATGAAGACGAGCCGCTCGAACAGGTGCATATCCTGCTCGTTCTTCAGCAGCGCGCCCGCCAGCGGCGGCACGAACAGCTTGTCGTCCTTCGCCCGCAGCGCCTCCGGCGCAATCTGCTCCGCCACCAGCAGCTTCAGCCAGTCGAGCAGCTCCGAGGTGGACGGCTTCTTCTTCAGCCCCGGCAGTTCGCGGATGCCGAAGAACACGTCCATCGCGTTCTTCAGCAGTTCCTTGCGCAGCCGCGGAAAGTGCACGTCGACGATCGCCTGCATCGTGTCCTTGTCCGGGAACCTGATGTAGTGGAAGAAGCAGCGGCGCAGGAACGCGTCGGGCAGTTCCTTCTCGTTGTTCGACGTGAT
>JAKORH010000249.1 GCA_029777935.1 Pseudomonadota bacterium | reverse complement strand
TCCTGCCCGCGGGCAAGCGACTCGGTGACGACGCCGAGCGCGCGTTGCAGCGCCACGCCTGGCCGGGCAACGTGCGAGAATTGCGCAACGCCGTGCAGCGCGCGGCCCTGCTCGCGCGCAGCGATGTCATCGCGGCCGCGGACCTCGCCCTGCCTCCGGGCGCGCTGGATGCCGGCAACACCGGCGGCGACGAACCCGACCGCGCCAGCATCGAAGCCGCGCTCGAGCGCAATGGCGGGGTGCTGGCGCAGGCCGCGGCGGATTTGGGATTGTCGCGGCAGGCGCTGTATCGCCGGCTCGACCGCCTCGGCATCGCGCGCAACTGATGCGCGTCCTGCGCGTCCTCCCGATCGCGGTGCGGATGGTCGCGATCACGATCACCGGGATCGCGGCCGCGACTGCGACGACCGTGTTGCTCGCACGCTGGATGCCGTCGTGGGTCGCGGCGTTGGTCTCTGCCGTGGTCATCGGCAGCGTGGTCGCGGCGATCATCTGGCGCGCGCTGGTGCCGATGCGCGCGCTGTTCCGCGCGCTGGCCGGCACCGTGGCGAGCTATCGCGATGGCGATTTCAGTTTCGGCATCACCTGGGACAAGGCCAGCGACCTGATCGAACTGGTCGACGCGCACAACGCCCTGGGCAATGCCTTGCGCGAGCAACGGCTGGCGCTGGTGCAGCGCGAACTGCTGCTCGACACGATGGTGCAGAACACCCCGGTGGCGATGGTGCTGGTGGATGCGGCGCGCCGCATCGTGCTGGGCAACCTCGCCGCGCGACGGATGCTCGGCGAAGGCCGGCGGCTGGAAGGACGCGCCTTCGACGACGTGCTGACCAACGCCGACACCGCCCTGCAGGAAGCCTTCGAACGCGGCGGCGACGGCATGTTCACCGTGGGCAGCGACGACGACGAGGACATCTACCACCTGTCGCGACGCGGCTTCCGCCTCAACGGCCGCCCGCACGAACTGGTGCTGCTGCGCCAGCTCACCGCGGAACTGCGCCGGCAGGAAGTGCAGACCTGGAAGAAGGTGATCCGGGTGATCAGCCACGAGCTCAACAATTCGCTGGCGCCGATCGCGTCGCTGGCGCATTCCGGCGCGGAGTTGTTGCGACGTGGCCAACACGAACGCCTGCCTGCCGCGCTGGCGACCATCGAGGACCGCGCGCGGCACCTGGAAGGCTTCATCCGCGACTACGCGCGCTTCGCCAAGCTGCCGGCACCCCGCAGCACGCCGGTGGAATGGTCGCGCTTCCTTGCCCAGTTGCGCACGCAGGTGGAGTTCGTGCCCGACATCCAGCCGGAGGACGGCATCGGCCGTTTCGACGTGGCGCAGATGGAACAGGCGTTGCTCAACCTGCTGAAGAACGCGCACGAGTCCGGCACGCCGGCCGATGAAGTGCGCGCGTCGGTGCGGCGCACGCCGGAAGGCTGGCGCATCGACGTACTCGATCGCGGCAGCGGCATGAACGACGCGGTGCTCGCGAACGCGCTGCTGCCGTTCTACTCGACCAAGCGCCACGGCACCGGCCTGGGCCTCGCCCTGGCCCGCGAAATCGCCGAAGCCCATGGCGGGCGCATCGCCCTGCTCAACCGCGACGGCGGCGGGCTGTGTGTGTCGATGGTGTTGCCGGTGTAAGCCGCTCATGAAAGTGGGGTCAGAGTCGACTTTCGCCGGCGAAAGTCGACTCT
>JAKORH010000248.1 GCA_029777935.1 Pseudomonadota bacterium | reverse complement strand
CGCCAGTCAGCCGCGACTCACGGCTGCAGATCAGCCAGGCCGCCAGCCAGCTTGCGGATGTGATCGGCGAACTCACCACGCTCGAGTCGCGCGCGAGACTCACGCCGTGAGCCGCAAGCGTTCATCCGGCTGGCTGCGACGCTACGCGCGCCGCATCCGCAAGCGGCTACTGACCAAGGGGCAGCGATGAACGCGGCGCTATGGGGCTTGCAACGCGTTTCGCGGGTCCTCCTGGGGCGATCCGACACGAGTGGTTGGAACCCCCCTTATCGAAGATGCACGAGGTAAAAAAACCATGTCCACGTCCGATCCCATGCTCGTCTCCGCCGCCGTGCTCGGCCGGCTGCTGTCGCTGACTGATCGCCATGTTCGTCGCCTGCGCAAGGACGGCATTCTGCCGGGCGCGGGCTCTCTGTACGACCTGTGCGAATGCGTGCCGGCTTACGTCAAGCTGCTGCGCGAAGGTTCGGCAAGCTCGACACTCGCCGACGAAAAACTCGGGCTTGCGCGCGCCAAGCGCCGTCAGATCGAGCTCGCGAACGAGCATCGCGCCGGGATACTGGTCCACGCCGATCTCGTTGAGGAAACGATGATGGCGCAGGCTGCCTACATCGCGAGGTCGCACGACGCTGCTGCCGGTCGGCTCGCGCCCGAGATGATCGGCCTGACAGACACCGCCGTCGCGCGCGCCAAGATCTTGGCCGAAATGCGCGAGATCCGGGAAGGCATCGCGCAGTTCAGCATCCGCCAAGCCGATGAACTCGATCGCATGGCCAAAGAGGCCGAGCGCAAGGAGAAGGCCGGCAAAGCGCGGGGTGCGAAATGACACTCGGCGAACTCGAAGACCGATTCGCCGCCGAGCACGATCGCCTTGTGCTGCTGCACATCGCCGACGATGTCGCCTTCATCGACAAGCTGTCCGCGTGCAAGTCCGCCGATGTCATCGAAACGCTGCTGGCCGAACGCATCCGCCGCATTAAGGTCGATCTGCACCGGTTCGCGCTCACCGCCGAGAAGCCGCGTACGTGACCGCCCTCAACTTCGCAGTCCGCGAGGAACGGGCTTTCGTCGCCTGCGATACCTCGGTCGCGACGCCCGCCGACGGCATCACCGGGATAACCTCGAAGACACACGCGTTGCCACACCTGCGAATGCTGGTCGCTGCCACGGGACAGCACGCGCTGCTCGCGAAGTGGGTCGAGTACCTAATCACCGAGCCGCGCCTGCGGGATATCGAGGACCTCGACGCGCTGGCGCCGGAATTTCTCGCGCGCTTGGCCGCGAATCTCGACCCGAAGCGCGCCGGCCTCACCGACGAGGTGCCGCCGAGCTCCAGCGTCTACCACTTCGGCGCCGGCGCGGATGATTCGATCATCGCCTGCCGCTACTCGAGCGCGACCGGCTTTGCGTCCGAACGGCTGGCACCGGGTGTCTATCTGCACCCCGGCGG
>JAKORH010000247.1 GCA_029777935.1 Pseudomonadota bacterium | reverse complement strand
GGCGCGTTCGATCAGCGCCTTCTTGAACGCCATCGAGGTGGCATTGACCGCCTCGGCGCTCATAGGGCCGGTGACGAACTGGTCAATCAGTTCCTTGGGAATCGGCGGCAGCACAGCGGCCGCCTTCTTCGTCTTGCTCGGCATAGCTTCTCCTCTCAGTCAGCATGCTATGCCTCACACACAAAATTCCGGACAGGCTCCTTCTGTGCGCCACTTTCGTCGTTGTCGACGCGCGACTTGCTAAGCCAGAGCCACATCCCAAGCGAAAACAGTATCGAGCAAAGAGTTCCCGAGGCGATGACATACAGCTTCCACCCAACGCCGCCGAAGCTCCAGGTTCCCCATAGAGCGAATAGAGTCACTGGCAGTCCCCAGGCCAGAGAGGAGAAGACGAAGAAGTTTCGCCTCGAGCGGAACCACCACCGGCGTGCGCCTTCGGATCGGTACATATGTCGCTCACCAAGTTTTCATCCCACCTCATTCGTGTCCGGAACGACGTGCGGCGGCGCGTTCATCCGCGCGCGCGCCGGGTGGACGGCTTGCGTGCGCCGCGCGGCGCAGGCTGCGAACGTGGCGCGGGACGGCGCGCCCACGCGCGCGCCTGCTCGACGTCGCGGTCGGTGATGCCCGGCTCGGCCAGCTTGGCGCGCACCGCGCCGGCGCGCTGCACGTTGACCGGCGTCAGGATGATCTGTCCGTCGCGCACCTGCACATCAAATAATTCGGCCGGACCGACCGCGCTGATCGCTGCCTTGGGCAGCGTCAACTGGTTCCTGGCGGTCAGCTTGACCAGCATGTTCGCCTCCGGACGCTGAAGCAAGGATTCTTCACCTTGCCACGCGCGGCGCCGTGGCTCCCCGATCCACCGGCGCGACGCGAAACTTTGCGGCCAGTGCGGACACCACGGCGCGATCAGCTGCGCCGCCCGCCCGCGCCTGCATCGTGAGTGCGGGCCGGAGGACCAACCGCGCCGATGCCGCAGATCGACGCGGATCAGCAGTCGCCTACTGCACGCGCCCGCGCATCGAGGCCGGGCTGCCGGGCAACGAGACGACCACGCCGGTATTGACGACAGTGTCGCCGTCCACCCGCAACACCGAGATGTTGTTGTCCACATAGTTGCCGACATACAGCCAGTTGCCATCCGGGCTGAACACGGCGCCTTCCGGGATGCCTCCGACGGCCACTTCGCCGGTCTTCGTGACCCGCTTGCCGTCGATCCGCAACGTCACCACGGCGCCGCTGCGCTTGTAGAACCACGCGTTCTTCGGCCCGTCCGAACCACCGAGCAGGATGGCCGCCGCCATCCTGCCGTTCGGGTTGACCGCGAATCCCTCGGGCGCGTCGCCGATGACGACCTTGTCGATCGCGCGCGGCGGATTCGCTTCGATGTCGATCACGGTGACGGTGTCGACGTGGCCATCGGAACGGCCGCTGTTGCCGTTGTCGGGAGTCAGCGCCAGCCTCCCGTCGGTCGTGACGCCCAGGTTGTAGGGCCACAGACCGACGGGCACGTCGCGCTTGTCGTACGTCACTTTCTGGCCATCGACGTTCAGCAGCGCCAGCTTGTGGCCGGGGAACTTCGCGGCCATCGCACGCTTGCCGTCCGGGGTGAAGACTACCGCCGAGACCTGTTCGCCCATCGCCACCGTGTCGATCAACTTGACCTGCTTGCCCTGAATCGAAAGCACGCTGATCGAGTTGTCGCCGCGGTTGGCGATCAGCGCCAAGTTGCCGGCCCGGTTGATCGAAAGTCCCGACGGCTGCTTGCCGACCGCGACCGTGTCGATGTGCCGGGGCGGATTGACGGTGAGGTCGATCACGTAGAGCTTGTTGTCGGGCACGAACTTCCAGCCGGCGCCGTCCGCTGTCCAATCGAGCGAGTTCGCCACCAGCCCGAGTGTTCCGTCCGGCGTGACCGCGAGGTTGGTGGGCGGGCCGACCACCGAGTTCATCAGCGGCAGGCTCGCGACGACTCGCGGCCGGCCGGGGTCGGTGCCGATATCCACGATGGTCACCGAGTCCTTGCCGGGCGGGAGGAGCTTCAGGCTCCCGTCGTCGGCAAACTGCACCTTGTTATCGATGCCGACGAGCATGTACTCCGGCTTGCCGGGCGGTGACGTGACTGCGGCGCAGGACGCAAGAATTGCAGCCGTGGCGACGGCCGCAGCAAGGCGCGAAATGCACGAACGCATAGTTGTCTCCCCCTCTTTTTGTTCCCTGGCTGTGCCGCGCGAAAGCGAGACACGAAGCTGACTTTACCCTCGCCCTTGCCGGGCAGGCCGTGTTGGACAATTCACCTACGGAAAGGCGTGAGTCGGCCGTCGCGCCTCGAATTGCCGCAGACCACGGAAGGACTCGACATGACCCCGGCTCGCCCGACGGCGACATTGACGGCGCTCATCACCGGAGCATCGGCCGGGATCGGCGCGGCGCTCGCGCGCTGCTTTGCGCGTGACGGCCATCGCATGGTGCTGGTCGCACGCAGCGCGGACAAGCTGCGTGCGCTGGCGCGCACACTCAGCGCGGAGTTCAGCGTCGAGGCGCTGCCGTTGGCGGCGGACCTCGCGCAACCTCGGGCGGCAGCGAAACTGGCCGCGCAACTGCGCCGCCGACGCATGACGATCGACGTCCTGGTGAACAACGCCGGCGTGCTCGAGCAGGGAGCGTTCGTGCGGATTCCTTCGCAGCACCACCGGCGAGTGATCGACCTGAACGTCGCCGCGCTGACCGCCATGCTGGCGCAGTTCGTGCCGCCGATGGTCGCGCGCGGCCGCGGGCGCGTGCTCAATGTCGCTTCGATCGCCGCCTTCCAGCCGGTGCCGACGCTGGCGCTGTACGCGGCGACCAAGGCGTTCGTGCTGTCGCTGTCGGAATCGCTGGCGGAGGAGTTGCGCGACAGCGGAGTCACCGTGACCGCGCTGTGCCCCGGCATCACCGCCACCGGCATGCTGGCGAACGCGACGCGACGCCACGCGCGACTGGCGCAGATTCCGGGGTTCGTCGTCGGCGACGTCGACGCGGTCGCCGCCGCGGGCTATCGCGCGTGCATGAGCGGCGACGCCGTCGTCGTCCCCGGCACCCTCAATCGCGCGACCACCGCCGCCGCGCGCGCCGCACCCCGATGGCTGGTCCGGCGCGTCGGCGGGGCGCTCGGCCGCAAGTTCCTCTAACCCCGACCGCCGCGATCGACCGGCGCGAAGCGGAACGGTGCCGCCAGCGCAGACAGCACTGCGCGGTCGCGTCCGTAGAGGTCGGGACGGAACTGCAGTTCGCCGTCGACGACTCTGGCGGTGAAGTACAGCAGCAGCACCGGCACCGCGCGCGCGACCGGCACGGTCTGCGTGCGGCCGCTCGCGATCGCCTCGCGCAATCGGTCCTCGGGCCATTCGCGCGCGTCGAGCAGCAGCAGCGCGAGTTCCAGCGGCTTCTCGATGCGGATGCAGCCGGAACTCGCTGCGCGCACCGGCTGCTCGAACAGCGCGCGCGCCGGCGTGTCGTGCAGGTACACCGAGTGCTCGTTCGGGAACATGAACTTGATGCGGCCGAGCGGGTTGTCGCGGCCGGGCGCCTGCACGATCTGGTAGGGGAACGCGCGCGGCCGCTCGCGGTACTGCGCCCAGTCGATCGCGGAGGCGTCGAGCGGCCTACCGGCGCGGTCGAGCACGCGCATGTCGTGCTGGCGGAGATAGCCCGGATCACGGGTCACCTTCGGCGCGACGTCCTCGCGCAGGATCGTCGGCGGCACGTTCCACTCCGGATTCAGCACCACATATTTCATCCGCGCGCGGAACACGGGCGTGGTGCGGTACGGCCGGCCGACCACCACGCGCGATGTCCAGACGAGCCGATCGTCGAGCGTCAGTTGCGCGCCAAAGCCCGCGATGTCGACCAGCAGGTAGTCGCCCTCGAGTTCACGCGCGACCCAGCGCAGCCGCTCGAGGTTCACGCGTACCTGCGCGATGCGGTCGGCCACCGAAACGTTCAGCGCTGCCAGCGTCGACTTGCCGACCACGCCGTCGGCCGCGAGTCCGTGGCGCGCCTGGAAGCGCTTGAACGCGGATTGGAGCGGAGCATCGAAGTCCGGCCCGTCCGCGCCAGCGTCGAGATCGCCGCTCGCGCGCAGCCGCTCACGCAAGTCCTCGACGCGGCCGTCGCGCATGCCCGCTTCGAGCTTCGCTCCCGCCGCGATCGCGCGCCAGCCGCCGGCGCGCTCGATGCGGCGCAGTTCCGCCAGCGCGTCGCGTAGCTCGCGATACATCGGCACGCGCGGCGCCAGCCCCTCGAGCGCAGCCGCGGGATCAGGTGCCTCGATCAACGGCACCAGCGCCGCCAGCGGATCGACTCCGCCCAGCGTGCGCGCGAAGTTCCAGCCGCCGTGCAGCGAGCGCGGATCGGCCTTGCCGAACGACAGGTGATACGCGAGCCGGATGAACGCGTCGGTCAGCAGCAGCTCGCGCTCGACTTCATCGGCATGCGCCAGCGCCTGCGCGTGGTAATCGCGCGGATCGAGGCCGTGCGTGGCGCTCGCCTGCAGGTCCGCCTGCAGCCGGCGCGCACGCTCTTCGTCGGCCCACAGCGGCGTGAAGCCGCGCCGCTCGTACAGCGCGGCAACGAGGTTGCGCGCCGCGATCGAGCCGGCGCCGATCCGCGCGTCGTCATTCGCGCGCAAGGCTTCCACACGCGCGCGCAGCGCCTCGACCGGCGGCGCAGCCGCGACTGCCAGCGCGGCGGCCGCGAGCAGCATCCCCAGCGCGATCCGCCAAACGCGTGAGTCGGCGCGGCCGGTGCGCCGGGGTACGATGCGCGATCTGCTCATTCCGGCTCGCCGTGCCTGCGTCCTCTGTCGATTCCAAGCGCCGCCGCATGCTCGCTGCGTTCGGTGCGCTTGCATTGCCGATCGCGCCGTGCGCCCGCGCCGCGGCGCCGCGGTCGCTCACCTTCTATCACACGCACACGGGCGAAGGCTTGCGCGTGGTCTATTTCGACGCCGGCGCGTACGTGCCCGGCGCACTCGCTTCGCTGAACACGCTGCTGCGCGACTTCCGAACCGGCGACGCGCATCCGATCGATCCGCGGCTGTTCGACACGCTGCATGCGCTGAACCTCGCCTGCGGACCGGGCACGTTCGAGATCATCTCCGGCTACCGCTCGCCGCATACCAATGCGCTGCTGCACGCGCGGAGCAACGGCGTGGCGACCAACAGCCTGCATCTGCAGGGCCGCGCGATCGACGTGCGCCTGACCGGCCGCGACACGCGCAAGCTGCGCGACGCGGCGATCGCGCTCGGCGCCGGCGGCGTCGGCTACTACGCCGCGTCGGACTTCGTGCACGTCGACACCGGGCGCCCGCGCACCTGGTAGCGGCTGGCGCTCTGTGCGCCCATGCCGGCCACCCGCGTCATCGCGCACCTCGACATGGACGCGTTCTATGCGTCGGTCGAGCTGCTGCGCTATCCGGAATTGCGCGGGCTGCCGGTCGTGATCGGCGGCGGCGCGCGGCATCAGCCGGTGTGGGAGACCGATCATGCGACGGGGCAGATGCGCCGCCGCTTCGCGCGGTTGCGCGACTACGCCGGCCGCGGCGTGATCACGACCGCCACCTACGAGGCGCGCAAGTTCGGCGTCAACTCGGCGATGGGGTTGATGAAGGCCGCGAAGCTCGCACCCGACGCGCTGCTGCTGCCGGTCGACTTCGAGGAATACCGCAAGTACTCGCGCCTGTTCAAGGCGGCCGTATGCGCGATCGCGCCGGTGGTCGAGGACCGCGGCATCGACGAAATCTTCATCGACCTGACGGATGTCGTCGCGTCCCGGCTCGACGCCGACGCGAGCGATTCCGACGCCTGGTGGTGCGCGCGCGAGGTGGCGCAGGAACTGAAGCAGGCGGTGCGCGACGCGACCGGTCTGTCCTGCTCGATCGGACTGGCGCCCAACAAGCTGATCGCCAAGATCGCCTCCGAACTCGACAAGCCGAACGGCCTGACCGTGGTCACGCTGGACGATCTCGCCACGCGCATCTGGCCGCTGCCGGTGCGGCGGATCAACGGCGTGGGGCCGAAGTCGGCTGCGAAGCTGGCGCGGCTCGGCATCGCGACGATCGGCGAGCTGGCGGCGGCCGAGCCTGACTGGCTGATCGAGCACTTCGGCGCCAGCTACGGCACGTGGCTCACTGAGGCCGCGCACGGCCGGGACGAGCGACCGGTCGTCACGGCGAGCGAGCCGGTGTCGATGAGCCGCGAGACCACGTTCGAGCACGACCTGCACGCAGTGCGCGACCGCGCGCGGCTCGCGAACATCTTCACCGAATTGTGCGAGGAGGTGGCCGGCGACCTGCGCCGCAAGCGCTACGCCGGCCGCAACGTCGCGATCAAGCTGCGGTTCGAGGACTTCAAGACCGTGACGCGCGCGGTCACGCTGCCGGCGCCGATCGACGACGCGCCGTCGATCCGCCGCGCCGCGGGCCAGTGCCTGAAGCGGGTCGATCTGGCCCGGCGCATCCGGCTGCTGGGCGTGCGCGTCGGCGCGCTGTCGCGCGCGGGCGACCCCGATGCGCACGCGAGGGTCGAGGCGGAACTGTTCGATCCGCGGCTCGGCGATACTGCGCGCTGAAGGCAAAGCGAAGGACAACGATGAATCGCCGTTTCCCTCACCCCTTGCCCCTCTCCCGGCGGGAGAGGGGAAATTCTCTGGACCGCGCGCTGCTGATGTCGCGCGCAGTCGGCTGGAGCTTGCAATGAGCCTGCTCGTCCTCGGTCTGGTGATCTTCCTCGGCGTGCACTCGACGCGAATCGTCACCGACGGCTGGCGCGCGCAGATGCTGCAACGGCTCGGCGAAAAGCCGTGGAAAGGGCTGTACTCGCTGGCGTCGCTGGTCGGCTTCGTGTTGCTGGTCTACGGCTACGCGCTGGCGCGGCAGGCGCCGGTCGTGCTGTATGCGCCGCCGCTGTGGATGCGGCATCTGACCGCGCTGCTGACGATCCCGGCCTTCGTGCTACTCGTGGCCGCGTACGTGCCGGGCACGCGCATCAAGCGCGCGGCCGGCGGGCATCCGATGCTGGTCGGGGTCAAGACCTGGGCGTTCGCGCACCTGCTCGCCAACGGCACGCTGCACGATGTGGTGCTGTTCGGCGCGTTCCTCGCGTGGGCCGTGGTCGACTACGCATCGTGCCGGCGCCGCGACCGCGCCGCCGGGCGCGTCTACGTCGTCGGCCCGGTGATGCGCGACGCGACCGCGGTCGCCATCGGCTTGATCGCGTGGGCGGTGTTCGCCTTCTGGCTGCACGGCGTGCTGATCGGCGTGCGGCCGTTCGGGTAGATCGACGCACGGCACTGGATCCCCGCTGGGGCTTGCCCTCGACTCCGATCGGGCGCGGGAATGACACAGCAGACGGTCAGAACGCGAACGCGTTGGTCAGGTCGCCTGCATTGGCGCGTACGCCGGGCAGCGGCACGAGGCCGAAGCGCTCGGTGATGAACTTCAGGATCGAAGTCGTGTCGTAGGGCGTCTTGTCGACGAAGCCGCGCTTCGCGAACGGCGAGATGATCAGCGCCGGCACGCGCGAGCCGGGGCCCCAGCGGTCGCTCCAGCCCGGACCCGAAGGCGGCGGCACGTGGTCCCAGAAGCCGCCGTTCTCGTCGTAAGTGACGATGATCGCCATCGATTGCCACTGCGGGCCGGCGCGCAGCCGCGCCAAGAGCGCGTCGATGTGCGCGTCGCCGGTCGCAACATCAGCGTAGCCCGGATGCTGGCTGTTGCGGCCGGCCGGTTTGTAGAAGCTCACCCGCGGCAGGGTGCCGCGGTCGATCGCGGCGACGAAATCGTCGTAGTCGAGCAGGTGCCGCGCGCGCTCGGCCGTGCCCGGCGCGAAGTTCGCGTAGTAGTTGAACGGCTGGTGGTGCGGCACGAACACCGGGCTGCCCGCTGCCTCCGAATAGATCACCCTGCGCTGCTCGCGCGCGGGGCGGCGGCCGTCGGCGAGCGCCGCGTTCCAGCCTTGCGCGTACCACGCCCAGCTCACGCCCTTTTCGCTCAGCGCATCGCCGATCGTGCGTTGAGTCTGCCGCGGCACCGGCGACTGCGCCGGGTCGGCGAAATCCAGATCGCCGCCCTCGGCGGGCGGGATGCCGCTCGGCTGGTACGGCGGCTGCGCGTTGTTGACGACGAAGCCGTCGGGCGAAACGGTGCTGCCGTAAAACTGCACCGGGCCATTCAGCACCGAGCGCGGCGAACCCGGCCGGCGCAACAGGCGGCCATGGTCATCGAGCCGTGCGCGCAAACTTGCCGGCGCGTCGGCGAACCGCGGCGTGCACGCGCAGGCGAGCCACTGGTGATTCAGGAAGGAACCACCGAACGCCGCGGCGAAGAAGTGGTCGGCCAGCGTGTATTCGCGCGCCCAGCGCGAGAGCTTCATCGATGCGCCGTCGTAGTAGCCCATCGTCAACGCGCCGGTTTCCGACAGCGCGACGAAACGGTCGTTCTTCCCGCCGTCGATCTGCTCGATGTGCTGATAGAAGCTGTGCGTCGGACTCGGCAGTATCTCGCCGAGACCGCGATTCACCGGCGGCCCGTCAAGGCGGAACGGGCCGTTCGGCAGCCCGCGCGGAAAGTCGGGGCTCGGCCTGTCGCCGACGTACACCGGGGGCAACACCGACAGCGGCGTGCCGTCCAGATCGAGTTGCGTCGTCTGTTCGGCCGTGGCCTGCGCGATGCCTGCGGCGCCCGGGAACAGGCCGTACAGGTGGTCGAAGCTGCGGTTCTCGGCGTAGATGACGACGATGTGCTCGATGCGGTCGATGCCGCGCGCGGGCGGTAGCTGCGCGCAGGCCGTGAGCGCCGCGGCGAGCAGCAGCGGCGCGATGCGCCGCGTCAGTCGCATCGAGCGCCCGTGCGCGCTCGCGCCGCCTGCGCGGCCAGGCACTCCGGGCACAGGCAGCTCGCTTCTTTCTCGATCGCCGCGCGCGGCAGCGCAGGCAAGCGCGCACACCAGCAGCCGCCGGGATCGCCGGCGCCACAGCGAAACGGCGCGCCGCAACGGCTGCATCGCGCGTCGCGCTCGACGTCGCTCATCACGTCCTCAGTACAGCACCCGCGTGATCCACTGCGCGATCAGCGCGGGCTTGTCCTGCCCCTCGCGCTCGACGGTCACGTCCCAGGTGATCTGCAGGCCGCCGGCGATGTCCTCGCACGCCGCCAGCGCAAAGCGCGCGCGCACGCGCATGTCCGACAGCACCGGCGCGACCCAGCGCACGCGGTTGAAGCCGACGTTGACGCCGGCCTTGCGGTCGGCGAATTCGAGCGTGCTCTGCAGCAGGTGCGACAGCAGCGCGAGCGTCAGAAAGCCGTGCGCCACCGTGCGGCCGCGGCCTTGCGCGTCGCGGAACGGCGACTCGCGCGCGGCGCGCTCGGCATCGACATGGATCCATTGCGGATCGTGCGTGGCGTCGGCGAACTCGCCGATCGCCGCCTGAGTGATCGGATACCAGGGGCTGGCGCCGACCTCGGTGCCAACCGCGGCGCGCAACTCATCGCGCGTGATCCGGCGCGTCATTGGCTGTCCTTCCCCTGCGCGCGGCGCCGAACCATCTCGCCGGCGAACGCCTCGAACTGGTCGCGCAGCGCGTTCGCGATCAGGCGTTCGGAGACGAAGGCCGGAAACCAGAAGCCGGGCTCCATCTGCGCGCTATAGGTGATGCGCGTGCCGCCGCCGGCGTGTGCGAACGTCGTCACCGAGCTCACGCTCCTCATCTCGCCCTTGACCTGCCGCGACGCCACGCGCTCGGTCGGCGTCAGATCCAGCTCGCGCGTCGATTCGAAGCGCAGCCGGAGCGGGCCGAAGCGCGCGACCCCCTTCTGCTCGACGGTCCAGCGCTGGCCGGCGCGTTCGACGACGCGGCTTTCGCTCAGGTTCGGCACGAAACGCGCCATCCCGTCGTAATCGGTCATCACGCCCCATGCCTCCGCGACCGTCACCGGCACCTCCATCGCCGCGCTCACCATGTAGACGGCGCCCCGGCGCGCGACGTCGACCTGCATGGGCGCCTCGGCCTGCGCTGCTGCGGCAGCCAGCAGCAGCACTAACGCTGGCGCGGCAAGGCGGGCTGTCACGCGTTTCGCGCGCCGGCGTCGACCACCGCCACCGCCGACATGTTGACGATCCGCCGCACGGTCGACGCCGGCGTCATGATGTGCACGGGCCGCGCGGCGCCGAGCAGGATCGCGCCGATCGTGATGCCGCCGCCCGCAGTCACGCGCAGCGCGTTGTAGGTGATGTTGGCGGAGTCGAGGTTCGGCATGATCAGCAGGTTGGCCTCGCGGGTCAGCGCCGAGTCGGGCATGATGTTCTCGAGCACTTCGCGCGACAGCGCCGAGTCGGCCTGCATCTCGCCGTCGATCACGAAGTCCGGCTGGCGCGCCTGGATCAGTTCCAGCGCCTGCCGCATCTTGCGCGCGCTCGGCAGGTCGGAGCTGCCGAAGTTCGAGTGCGACACCAGCGCCACGCTCGGCACGAGACCGAAACTGCGCACCTCGTCGGCCGCCAGGAACGTCATCTCGGCGATCTGCTCGGCGGTCGGGTCCGGGTTGACGTGCGTGTCGCAGATGAAGAGCTGCCGCTGCGGCAGGATCAGGAGCTGCATCGCCGCGAACGTGTTGACGCCGGGCTTCAGTCCGATCACGTTGCGCACGTACTTCAGGTGATCCGGGTACGCGCCGACGGTGCCGCACAGCATCGCGTCGGCCTCGCCCATGTGCACCAGCATCGCGCCGATCAGCGTCGAGCGCGTGCGCACCTCCGTCTGCGCCAGCGAGCGCGTGACGCCCTTGCGCTTGGCGAGGGCGTAGTAGCCGGACCAGGTCTCGCGGTAGCGCGGATCGTCGAGCGGATTGACGGTGTCGAAATCGTCTCCGGGCGCGAGCCGCAGGCCATAGCGTTCGATCCGCATCGAGATCACCTCGGGCCGCCCGATCAGGATCGGCCGCGCGATGCCTTCGTCGACCACGACCTGCGCGGCGCGCAACACGCGCTCCTCCTCACCCTCGCAGTAGATCAGGCGCCTGGCCGCCGCCTTCTTCGCCGCGGCGAACACCGGCTCCATCGTGCTGCCCGAGTGGTACACGTGGCGGCGCAACCGCGCGCGGTAAGCGTCGAGGTCGGCCAGCGGGCGCGTGGCCACGCCGCTTTCCATCGCGGCCTGCGCCACCGCGGGCGCGATGCGTTCGATCAGGCGCGGATCGAACGGCGTCGGCAGCAGATATTCTGGGCCGAAGCGCAGCCCCTCGGCGCCGTAGGCGCGTGCGACCTCGTCCGGAATCTCCGCATGGGTCAGATCGGCGATCGCGCGCACGGTCGCCAGCTTCATGGCCTCGTTGATCGTGGTGGCGCCGACATCGAGCGCGCCGCGGAAGATGAACGGGAAGCACAGCACGTTGTTGACCTGGTTCGGATAGTCGGAGCGTCCGGTGCCGATGATCGCGTCGGGCCGCACCGCCAGCGCCTCCTCCGGCATGATCTCCGGAGTCGGATTGGCCATCGCCAGGATGATCGGCTGCGGCGCCATCTGCTTGACCATCTCCGGCTTCAGCACGCCGGGGCCCGACAGCCCCATGAAGATGTCGGCACCTGGAATCGCGTCGGCCAGCGTGCGCAGGCTGGTCTCGCGCGCGTAGCGCTGCTTGCTCTCGTCCATGCCGGGTCGGCCGCGGTACAGCACGCCCTTGCTGTCGGCCGCGAATATGTTGTCGCGCTTCATGCCCAGGCTGACCAGCAGGTCGAGGCAGGCGATCGCCGCGGCGCCGGCACCGGAGCAGACCAGCTTCGCCGCGGCGATGTCCTTCTTCACGTAACGCAGGCCGTTGAGGATCGCCGCCGCGGCAACGATCGCGGTGCCGTGCTGGTCGTCGTGGAAAACCGGCACCTTCATCCGCTCGCGCAGCTTCTTCTCGATGTAGAAGCACTCCGGCGCCTTGATGTCCTCGAGGTTGATGCCGCCGAAGGTCGGCTCGAGCGCGGCAATGATGTCGACCAGCTTGTCGGGGTCGTGCTCGTTGACCTCGATGTCGAACACGTCGATGCCGGCGAACTTCTTGAACAGGCAGCCCTTGCCCTCCATCACCGGCTTGCCGGCCAGCGCGCCGATGTTGCCGAGCCCCAGCACCGCAGTGCCGTTGGTGACGACCGCGACGAGGTTGCCGCGCGAGGTCAGCGCATACGCCTCGCCGGGCGCGCGTGCGATCTCGTTGCACGCTTCGGCCACGCCGGGCGAATACGCGAGCGACAGGTCGCGCTGCGTGACCATCGGCTTGGTCGGCACGACCGAGATCTTGCCCGGCGTGGGCTTGCGGTGATATTCGAGCGCGGCGTCGCGCAGGTTGTCTGACATCTCGTGTCTCCCTTGTAGGAGTCGAAGGTTACGCTTCGAATCCCGCGCTCGCCTGCGCGAAGCGGCGTCTGCGAGCGATCGAGTCGGCGAGATCGCGTGCGAGCGCGCGCGCCAGCGCGATGCGGCCGTCGGTTGACGGTTCCACGCCGGCGATGCGGGCCGCGTACACATCGGCGAAGTCGCGGTCGAACAGCAGCGCGCGCAGCCAGCGCCGCCACGCCGGCCGCGTCTGGTAGATGCGGCGCGCCAGCCAGCGATCGCGCGCCAGTTCGCGCCCGACCGGCGCGCGCGCCAGCGCACGTCGATAACCGGAAAAACGGAAGTCGCCGCGCGCCAGCGCCGCCGCGATCGCGTCCCCCGCGAGCGCGCCGTGCGCCAGCGCCACCGCGATGCCTTCGCCGGTCAGCGCGTCGATGCCGGCCGCATCGCCGACGGTCAGCAGGTGCAGCGCGGAAACCGCGGCACCGGGCTCGAACCCCCACACCGGCCAGCCGTGCGCACCGCGCGCGGGCAGCTCGATGCCGTCGCGCGCCGCATGCGCGCGCAGCGTGCGCAGCAGCTCGGCCGACGTGCGCGCCGCCATCGGCGCGTGCATCACGCCGACGTTGACGCGCGCGCCCGCCACCGGGAACGTCCACACGTAGCCGCCCACGCCGGCCAGCAGCGGCGTGAAATCGAACAGCAGCACGTCGCGGTCCGCCGCCGCCGGCAGTTCCTGCATGAAGAGCCGGTGCGGCTGCGCGCGCACCTCGCCGCGCAGCCGCTTGCGAACGATCGAGCCGGCGCCGTCGGCGCCGACTACGACACGCGCGCGAAGCCGCGCACCCGAAGCGAGTCGAACCGTCGCGGCGCCGGCCTCCATCGCCACGTCCGACGCGCGCTCGCCGGCGACGACGGTCACGCCGCGCGTGCGTACCTGTTCGACCAGGCTGGCGTCGAACTCGATGCGACGGATGACGTTCACCGGCCGCGGCAAGGCGACCGTGCGTTCGTAGGCGCCGAAGCGGATGCGCGCCGCGCGCACCGCCACGTGCGGCACCGTAAGCCGCAGCCCGAGCGCGGCGAGCGCGGCATCGCAGCGTCCGGTCAGACCGCCGCCGCAGGGCTTGTCGCGTGGAAGCTGCGCGCGCTCGAGCACCAGCACGTCACGCACACCGAGCTGAGCGAGCCGCGCCGCGGTGGCCACGCCGGCCGGGCCGGCGCCGATCACGATGACATCGTGCACGCGGTCAGTCGTGGTTCGCTCGTCAGTCGTAGTTCGTCCCGATGATCGCGTCGATCCGCTGCCGCACCTCGTCGGTGAGCTGGCCCGCGACCTCGAGCGCCCGCAGGTTCTCCTGCACCTGCGCGACCCGCGTGGCACCGGTGATCACGCTGCTGACGTTCGGATTCTTCAGGCACCACGCGAGCCCGAGTTGCGCCAGCGTGCAGTCGAGATCGCGCGCCACGCCTTCGAGCCGAGCGACGATCTCGTTCTTCGTCGGATCGGTCAGGCTGTCGCGCAGGAACGCGTAGTTGGGCAGCGTGGCGCGCGAGCCGGCCGGCACGCCGTGCCGATACTTGCCGGTCAGCAGCCCCGACGCCAGCGGGCTCCACGTCGTCAGCCCCAGCCCGATGCGGTCGTACAGCGGCGCGTACTCCTGCTCGACGCGCTTGCGGTGGAACAGGTTGTACTGCGGCTGCTCGACGACCGGCTGGTGCAGGTTGCGGCGGTCGGCGATGTCCCACGCCGCGCGGATCTGCTCGGCGCTCCACTCGCTGGTGCCCCAGTACAGCGCGCGGCCCGACGCGACGATGTCGTGCATCGCCCACACCGTTTCCTCGATCGGCGTGGCCGGATCGGGCCGATGGCAGTAGACGAGGTCGACGAATTCCAGTTGCAGCCGTTTCAGCGAGCCGTCGATCGCGTGCAGCAGGTACTTGCGGTTCAGCGTGTTGTTGTCGTTGGCGCCGGTGCGGAAGCCCCAGTAGAACTTGGTCGACACCACGTAGCGGATGCGCGGCCAGCCGAGCTCCTTCAGCACCGCGCCCATGATCTCCTCGCTATTGCCGTGCGCATAGACCTCGGCGTTGTCGAAGAAATTGACGCCGGCGTCGTACGCGGCCGCCATCAATTCGCGCGCCGCGGCGCGATCGACCTGGTTGCCGTAGGTGACCCATGAGCCGAGCGACAGTTCGCTGACTTTCAGGCCGCAGCGGCCGAGTTGGCGATAGTTCATCGCGAGTCCTGGTTACGAAGATCTGCGTACCACGCAGTCGATCAGCGCGCTCATGCCCGAGTGCTGCGTGCCCTCGTCGAGCTGGTCGTCGTGCTCGCGCAACTCGACGATCTCGTGCGCGGCGAAGGCGGCGCGCAGCAGTTCGGGCGTGTACAGATTTTCCGCGCACGGCGGCCCGCCGGTGCGGTACTCGAGCTGGCGCGGCGTGTAGCCCTGCAGGAGGAGCCACCCGCCGGGTTTCAGCGTCTGCAGCATCCCGTCGAACATCCGCGTGCGCACCGCGGGCATCGCGAACTGCACGAAGATGGCCGCCACCACGTCGAACGCTTCAGGCGTCCAGTCCCAGTCCTCCACGCGCGCGACGTGGAAATCGACGTCGACGCCGTGTTGCCGCGCCAGCACCCGCGCCTTCTCGACACCACGCGGCGCGATGTCGAAGGCGGTCACCGCAAGTCCCTGCTGCGCCAGCCACACGCTGTTGCGCCCCTCGCCATCGGCCACGGCAAGCGCCCGCATGCCGCGTTGCAGCCGCGCGCGCTGGCGCGCGAGGAACACGTTGGGCGCGGTGCCGAAGATGTAGCGGTCGACCGCGAAGCGCACGTCCCAGGTCTCGCGCGGGTTCGAAAACGAAGCGTTCGTCATGACGCAAGGTTAGCCCGGATGTTTCACGAGGTCGTGCCCGCATGCGAACGGTCGCCAGCTTCGATAGCTCCTCGCGGCGTGCCGGCCGAAATCCAATCTGGCTCGCCGGGGCTACGCGGGCTTGCGCGGCCGGGTTTGGCAAACGAACGCGGCCATCTTGCGCTCAAGTGCTCGCCGATGCCAATGGGCATCGGACTGCGCTCCACGGCCGCGCTGGCAGGCGCGGCCGGCTGCGGCGGCGCGAAGCAGTGCTTCGCGAAACCCCGCCTCCGCCCTCTCGTGCAACCTGGCTCGCGCATGCATCCGCGCAATTCACGCGTCCCTCGTGAAGTATCCGGCCTGGCTCGGCGCGATAATCGCCGCATGCCTGCCCTGCTGTCACAGCGGCCCGA
The DNA here is from genome assembly GCA_029777935.1 of Pseudomonadota bacterium. The sequence continues at coordinate 6,409 of JAKORH010000247.1, read as the reverse complement.
TGCGGCCGTCGACTGGTCGGTCGTGTGCCTGTGCGCCGCGTGGTGCCGCACCTGCGACGGCTATCGCCCCGATCTGGCGACGCTCGCAGCGAAGGAACACGAACTGCGCTTCGTCTGGCTCGATGTCGAGGATGACGAGGACTGGATCGCGGATCTGGACATCGAGACCTTCCCGACGCTGCTGGTGCTGGCGGGGGATACGCCGCTGTTCTTCGGCCCGCTGCCGCCGCAGATCGGCGTGCTCGAGCGCACGCTGGCGGCGCTGCGCGAGGGCGATGCCCGCGCCGTCGCGCTCGACGCGGATGCCGCCGCGGCGGTGAAAGAGATCGCCGCGCGGCTGGCGCAACTCGAGGCGCAAGGCGCCTGAATCACTGCAACTCGCTGCGTACACGTGTCACGTCCGCGGAAGCGGGTATCCAGTGGATGTGGCATCGCCGGGTTCCGGTTGGTGCGGGAACGTCACCGTAAGCTCGGCTCAAGGACCGAGCGACGCCGACAGATTGTCCACTTGCGTCTGAAGTGTCATGCCCGCGAAAGCGGGCATCCAGCGGATGCGACATCACTGGGTTCCCGCTTGCGCGGGAACGACACTCGGATTCGACGCCAGCAGATCGTCCAACTGCGCCTGGGATGTCATCCGAGTCCTGATGCCCGGCATCCCTCACCCGAACCCCTCTCCCGGAGGGAGAGGGGCTTTCAGCTCAGCGCCAGCCGCTCGCGCGCCGCGCGGTACTCGCGCTCGAGCCGCGCGACGATCTCCGCGGTGGTCGGCACGTCGTGGATCTGGCCAGCGCCCTGGCCGGCACCCCAGATGTCGCGCCACGCCTTCTCGCGCCGGCTGCTGCCGCTGCCGAAATTCATCTGGCTCTTGTCGGCGGCCGGCAGGTTCTCGGGATCGAGGCCGGCATTGACGATGCTGCCGCGCAGGTAGTTGCCGTGCACGCCCGTGAAGAGACTCGTGTACACGATGTCCTCGGCCTTCGAATCGACCAGCATCTGCTTGTACGCGTCGGGCGCGTTGGCCTCCTTCGAGGCGATGAAGCGCGTGCCGATGTACGCGAGGTCGGCGCCGAGCGCCTGCGTGGCGAGGATGGCGTCGCCGCCGGCGATCGCACCCGACAGGATGATCGTGCCGTCGTAGAACTCGCGCACCTCGCGCACCAGCGCGAACGGCGACAGCCTCCCGGCGTGGCCGCCGGCGCCGGTGCAGACGAGGATCAGCCCGTCCACGCCCGCCGCGAGCGCGCGCTTCGCGTGCGCGATGTTGGTCACGTCGTGGAACACCAGTCCGCCGTAGCCGTGCGCGGCCTCGACCACGAGATCCGGCGCGCGCAGCGAGGTGATCATGATCGGCACCCTGAACTTCGCGCACAAGTCGACGTCGTGCTGCAGCCGGCTGTTCGACGAATGCACGATCTGGTTCACCGCGTACGGCGCCGTCTTCTGCTGCGGATGAGCGCGCTGCCACGCGTCCAGCTCCGCCGTGATGCGCGCCAGCCATTCCTCGAGCATCGACTCCGGCCGCGCGTTCAGCGCCGGAAAGCTGCCGACGATGCCGGCCTTGCACTGCTCGATCACGAGCGTCGGGTTGGAGACGATGAACAGCGGCGCGCCGATTGCGGGCAGGCGCAGATCGCGCAGCAGGGCAGGCAATGACATCGGAAGGAGGCGAGGCGAGGCGGCAGACCGCACTGTAACCGAGCTTCACGCCGCCGCGCCGCGCCGGTAGCGCCCGGGCGACACGCCGGTCACACGGCGGAACGCCTTGGAGAACACCGCGTCCGACTGGTAGCCGACGCTTTCGGCCACGCGCGCCAGCGACAGGCGCTCGTTGCGCAAGGAGTTGGCCGCGCGTGTGATGCGCCAGCGCGCCAGGTACGCCATCGGCGCTTCGCCGACAAGTTCGCGGAACTTCACCGCCAGTCCGGTGCGCGAGGCACCGGCCGCGCGCGCCAGCGACTCCAGAGTCCACGGTTCCGCATAGCGCTGGTGCATCAGCACCAGCGCCTTCGCCACGCGCGGATCGCCCAGCCCGCGCAACCAGCCTGCGGCCGCGCGGTGGCGTGCCGCGTACGCGCGCAGCGCCTGGATGAACAGCACGTCGGCCATCCGCCGCAGCACCGTGCGCGAGCCCTGCAGGTCGGAGTCGATCTCGGCGCGGATGATGTCGACCGAAGGCGCGAGCCAGCGCTGCACGTCGGGCTCCGTGCCGCGCAGCAGGATCAGCGGCGGCAGCGCGGCGAACAGCGGGTTGGCCTTCAGCGCGTCGGTGGAGAAGAAGCCGCCCAGAACGCGACGCGGCGCGCCCGACCCGCGCTGCAGCGTGAAGCCGTGCGCGTCGAGCGGATACGCGGCGAGCCAGTCGTCGAACGGCACCACGCGCGCCTTCGCGTCCGAGCGCACCACGTGCGGCGCGGCCTTCGGCAGCAGCACGAAGTCGCGCGGCCCGACGCGGTGCACGCGGCCGCCGATGTGCAGCTCGCACTCGCCTTCCAGCGCGATGTAGAAGGGACTGCGGTGCGGGCGGTCGATCGCGATGCCGAACGGCCCGTGCAGTTCGGCAGCGAAGACCACGGTCCCCTCGAGCCGCACCTGCTCCATCACGTCGGTCAGCAGGTCGAACGCCGGCGGCCGCTGCGGCTTTCTTGAACGAATCGACATGAATTTTGTCCTGATTGGTCTATTCATTCTGGCATGCGGCGCGCACAGTGGAGGCCATCGAGCACGGCGCATTCCAGCGCCGGCCCGCCAGACCGAAAGGAGTTCAAAATGCGTGTCCGCCCCACCGTCCTCGCCCTTGGCATCGCCTTCGCCGCGCTGAGCGCGCAGGCGCAAACCGCGCCGCAGCCGGCGCATCCCGCGCAGGAAGGTCCGTTCAGCGTGTTCGTCTATGAAAGGCTCGGCGCCACGCCGGCGCTGCAACGGCCGCCGGTCGCGCGCGACGTGCGCGCCGCGCAGCCGCGCGCCGGCGGCGAAGGCGAAGCGCAGGGCGCCGTCCAACTCAGCAAGACCAACGCCGCAGCGACGCGCCGCGCCAACTGACGCGTGACGGTCCAAGCTGCGCGATCGGCAGAAAGCCCCCGGTCGACAGGTACCGCTCGCCGGTGTCGCGCTTGAAGCCGGGCACGCGCGCCGGAGGCAATCGGCATCTGCGACGCGCGGGCAGCGATATGCGCCACCGCGCGTCGGCCGGGGCTAGCAGGCGCCGCGGCCGACGATCTGCGCGGTGGCGATCAGCTCCTCGAGCAGCGCCATCGCGACGCGGCCGGGCAGCGCGTACGGATCGAGCACGGCCCTTTCGGAGTACTTCAGCAACGTCGACTGGTTGACCCGGGCCGTGTTCACGTGGCCCATGGTCCAGCCTGCGAAGCGGCGCTCCGACACTTCGACGCACTGCAGGATCGTGACGTCCTTGTGGCGCGGGTCGCGCACGATGCTGTTGTACAGCTCATTGACCGGCGCGCGCCCGCCCTCGAGCACCTGCATGAAATTTTCGCCGCAGTGGCACAGCACGCCGGTGATGCCCAGTTCCGGATTGCGCTTGCGGCATTGCGCGAGGATCGATTCGACCAGTGCCGGCGTGACCGCTTCGGCCGCGCGGCTGGCGTACAGCAGGCGGATCAGCATGGGGACTCCCTTGGAACCTGTAGGTTCTCAGCTCGACTTCTTCTGCAGCAGCGCGAGGAATTCGCGCCGCAGGCTGGCGTTGACCAGGAAGCTGCCGCGCATCACGCTGTTGATCATCTTCGAATCGGTGTCCTTGACGCCGCGCCACTGCATGCAGAAGTGATCGGCCTCCATCACCAGCGCCAGGCCGTCGGGCTGCATCCGCTCCTGCAGCAGGTCCGCCAGCCTCGTCACCGCCTCCTCCTGGATCTGCGGCCGGCTCATCACCCAGTCGGCCAGACGCACGTACTTCGATAGGCCAATCAGGTTCGAGTGCTCGTTCGGCATCACGCCGATCCACAGCCTGCCGATGATCGGGCACAGGTGGTGCGAGCAGGCGCTGCGGATCATGATCGGGCCGACGATCATCAGCTCGTTCAGGCGCTCGACGTTGGGAAACTCGGTCACCGGCGGCGCCGGCTGGTAGCGGCCGCGGAACACCTCGGTCAGGTACATCTTCGCCACGCGGCGCGCGGTGTGCTGCGTGTTGTGGTCGCTGTCGACGTCGATCACCAGGCTTTGCAGCACGCCGCGCACCTTGCCCTCGACCTCGTCGAGCAGCAGCTCCAGCTCGCCCGGCTCGATGAAGCGGGAGACGTTGTCGTTGGCGTTGTAGCGCTCGCGCGCGCGCTCGATCCGCTCGCGGATCTTCTGCGACACCGGAACGCCGAGATCGTCGGTCGTCGCCTTCTTGGAGCGGGTGACGTCGTCCATGGAGCAAGCTCGGTCAGGTATGGGCGTCCATGGTACCGCCGGTCACTCGCGCACGAAGTGCAGCCGCTGGTACTGCGCCCGCAGCGCGAGCGCATCGGCGCGTACGCGCTCGGGCGCCTCGCCGCGGGCGAGCACGCGCGCGACCAGTTTCGCCACCTCGCGCAACGCGTCCTCCTTCATGCCCCAGCGCGTGACCTCCTGCGTGCCGATGCGGATGCCGTTGGCGTCGCCAGGCACGGCAGGCAGCGGCAGCCCGATCGAGGTGAACAGGATATTCGCGCGCTCGATGTGCGCGGAGGCGCGATTGCCGCCGCCGTAAGGTCGCGCGTCGAGCGCCACGTGCTGCGACACCGTGAAGCCGTCGCGCGCCGCCGGCTTGAACACCGCGACCCCTTCGGAAGCGAGCGCCTCGGCCAGTGCCTGCGCGTTGGCGATCATCTGTCGCGCGTACGCGCGGCCGTGCTCGATGAGATCCAGCGTCGCCAGCGCGAGCGCGGCCGTCTTGGCCGCGTCGAAGTTCGCGGTCAGGCCCGGATACGCGATGCGGTCGAGCCTTTCGGCCAGCAGCGCCTCGGTCGTCAGCACCATGCCGCTCGGCGGGCCGCCGAAGCTCTTGTACGTGCTGCCCGTCATCAGGTGCGCGCCCTCGGCCAACGGCTGCTGGAACGCGCCTCCGGCGATCAATCCGCCCATGTGCGCGGCGTCGTACAGCACCCAGGCTCCGACCTCGTCGGCGATGCCGCGTACTGCGCGCACGTCGTACGGATACAGGCACATCGAGCCGGCGACGACGAGCTTCGGTTTCGCCTCGCGCGCGAGCCGGCGCAGGCCGTCGACATCGACGTCCATCCGCGCGGCGTCGAACGGCATCGCGAGCACCTTCAGGCCGTACAGGCCGGCGGCGCCCTCGGCGTGATGCGTCGGATGCCCGGCCGCCGCATCGTCGAACGCGATGATCGTGTCGCCCGGCTGGCAGGTCGCCATGAACGCGTACAGGTTGGCGATCGAGCCGCTCGGCACGCGGACCTCGGCGTACGGCGCATTGAAGAGCCGCTTCAGCAGCTCGAGCGCCAGCACCTCGATCTGCTCGATCTCGTGCACGCCCTTGTTGTACTTCTCGCCGGGGTGGCCGAGGCTGGGCCGCACGCCGATGCTCGATGCGAGGAGTCGCCCGGCGCGCGGGTTCATCGTGTTGGTGCCCGCGTACAGGTTGATGCAGTCGCGGTCGACCAGCCGCTCCGCAGCACGGACCCAGTCGTGCAACTGCGCATCGAGCGAAGCGATCTTCTGCGATTGCAGCCGCGCCGCGAGATCGGCATGGAATCGATTCGCGGCGTCGCTCGCGCCGGGACGCGGAGCGGCGCGCGAAGTGTCTTCGGCACTCATGCAACGCAGTCTATTCCCCACGGTCGGCTTGAACGAACCAGGATCCTCGATGCCCGGTGCGATACTCGCCGGGCGCGCGCGACTGGCGAGGGATGCCGTGACCAAGGCTCAGCGAATCAGAACGCTTGTCGCCGGCCTGCTCGCCGTGCTCACGCTCGATTGCGCGGCGAAGGGCAAGGAAACCACGACGTACGACATCGCCGGCGCCTGGTTCGACGACGACACGATCTACCTGCGCTATCAGTACCACTACACCCGGCTGCCGGAGTTCTCGTTCGAGATTCGCGGCACGCCGGTCGAATCGCGCACCGCCCACTTCATTCTGACGCTACCGCGCGCACGCGCAGCGATGACTGCCGCGACCATCCGTCTCGCCGGCGGCGACCCGGCCGACGCGATCGAATATCGGGATCGCGAACTGCAGGTCGAGCGGCGCAACGACTTGCTGGTCGTAAAGGGCCGCGAGCACGCGATCGAACTCAAGGACTGTCTGTGGCCACTGTGGCGCGATTCCGGAATCGCCGCGACGAGCGCAGGACTGCTCGTCTGCGGCACGTTCGTCGATCGTTCGGGACGCGTGCAATGGCAGTTGCCGCCCGATGCCGTGCTCCGACTCGGCGAGCGTCTGGCGCAGGTCAATCAG
>JAKORH010000246.1 GCA_029777935.1 Pseudomonadota bacterium | reverse complement strand
TCGGTGCATCGGGTGCCGGCGTCTGTGCGAGCGCCGATGTTGCGGCCATCAGGCCCAGGAGCGAGGCGCTTGCGACGAGTGCAAGCCGCGTTGCGGATACGGATGGTGACGGATTGCCGGTAAGGCGCGTTGTCATAGATAGTCTCCCCCAGGGTTCACCTGATGCGGGACCGTGCTCCTATTTCTCCGCCGCGCTGTTAACGCGACAGGACAGAGCTTGCAGCCCCCGTGTCATCCAGACCGGCGCGGCCTGAACTAAAATGGAGTGTAGGCGTTTATTCGACGACGGCAATACCATTTGACACACAATTCAAACGGGCTCGAATGGGGCCGTCCAGCGGCTGCTGGCGCGCCGTCCGGCGCGGCCGATGTGGTGGCGCATGCGGCGAAAATATCAGCCGCAAACAATGCCTTGTGCATGCACAGCGCCGCCGAGGCGTTCGCGGACATCGACACCCGGCGCATCGAGCCAGCCGGTCATCGCGGCGCGGATCGGCACCAGATTGGCCGAACGGAACATCGCCTTCAACGGCCCGATCGCGGCCGGCGTCACCGACAATCGCTCGACGCCGATCGCCGCCAGCGCCAGTGCTTCGAGCGGCCGCCCGCCCATTTCGCCGCAGACGGTGACCGGAATTCCCGCGGCATCGGCAGCGCGGACGACGCGGCGCAGGAAGCGCAGAATCGCCGGCGACAACCAGTCGTAGCGGTCGGCGAGCAGCGGGTTGGCGCGGTCGGCGGCGAACAGGAACTGCGTCAAATCATTGGTGCCGATCGACAGGAAATCGATCTTCGGGAACAGCACGTCGAGACATTCCGCCAGCGCCGGCACTTCGAGCATCGCGCCGTAGCGAATCTTCGCCGGCTGCGGCCGTCCCGAGCGTTCGAGCCATTTGCGCTGTTCCTCGACCAGCGCCTTGGCCGCATCGAACTCCCACGGCTCGCTGATCATCGGGAACATGATGTTGAGCGTGCGCCCGGCGGCGGCATCTAGCAGCGCCCGCGCCTGGACCTTCATCAGCCCGTCGCGGCCCAGCGCCAGCCGGATGGCGCGCCAGCCCATCGCCGGGTTTTCCTCGGCCTCGGTTTCTTCGCGCATGTAGGGCACCGACTTGTCGCCGCCGATATCGACGGTGCGGAACGTCACCGGACGGTCGCCCGCGGTGTCGAGAATCGCGCGATACAATGCCGTCTGGCGCTCGCGGCGCGGCAAGGTCGCGGCGACGAGGAACTGGAACTCGGTGCGGAACAGCCCGATGCCGTCGGCGTTGGTCTGTTCGAGCGCCGCGGCATCATCGCGCAAACCGGCGTTCATCAGCAACGTCATGCGCGTGCCGTCGAGCGTCTGCGCCGGCAGCTCGCGCAGCGCCGCATATTCGGCCTGGCGCTTGGCCTTGAGCGCGGCGGTCGCCTCGAACGAGCGCAGCATCTGCGCGCTCGGCCGCACGAACAGCGCGCCCGCCGAACCGTCGAGCAGCAGTTCGTCGCCATCGGAAATGGTCGTGCGCAGGTCGCGGACACGGCCGAGCACCGGGATGCCCATGGCGCGCGCGACGATGGTGACGTGCGCGGTCAGCGAGCCTTCCTCGAGCACGACGCCCCTGAGGAAGCGCTTGTCATATTCGAGCAGTTCGGCGGGGCCAAGGTTGCGCGCCAGCAGGATGGTTTCGGTGCGCAGGCCGAGCTGCGCGGCGGTGCCGAGCTGCCCCGACACGATCCGCAACAGCCGGTTCGACAGATCGTCGAGGTCGGTCAGCCGCTCGCGCAGATACGGGTCGTCGATCGAGCGCATGCGCGCGCTGGTGCGCTGCTGGACGCGCTGGATCGCGGCTTCGGCGGTCAGGCCGGAATCGATGGCTTCGTTGATGCGCCGCGACCAGCCTTCGTCATAGGCGAACATCTTGTAGGTTTCGAGGATCTCGTCATGGTCGCCCGCCGTGCTGAATTCGGCCTGGCCCATCATCTTGTCGATCTGCTCGCGCATCCGGATGAAGGCGTTGTAGACGCGCGCGCGCTCGACTTCGACATCCTCGGCGACCGTATGTTCGACCACGACGCGCGGCTGGTGCAGCACCGCGACGCCGCGCGCCAGCCCGTCGACCAGCTTGAGCCCGCCGAGCCGCACCGAGCCGGTCGCCTGCGCGCGGGCGCGCGCCGCCTGCGCATCATCGACGAGGCCGGCGCCGGCGATCAGTTCGGACAGCACCATCGCGACGGTCTGCAACGCCTCGATCTCGACATCGTCATATTCGCGCGGCTCGCGGTGCTGGACGCAGAGCACGCCGACCGACGATTCGCGGCGCACGATCGGCACGCCGGCAAAGCTGTGGAAAATGTCTTCGCCGGTTTCGGGGCGATAGGCGAAGTCGGGATGCTCGCGCGCTTCCGCCAGGTTGAGCGGCTCGCGGCTGGCGGCGATGGTGCCGACAAGCCCCTGCCCCAGCGCCAGCCGGGTGACGTGCACCGCGTCCTGCGACAGACCCTTGGTGGCGTAGAGTTCGAGCACGCCGTCGCGCAGCAGATAGATCGACGCGACTTCTGAGGTCAGCTGTTCGGCGACAATCGCCACGACCTGGTTCAGCTTGGCCTGGGCATTGGCCTTTGACGCCATGACATCATGCAGGCGCCGCAGAATCTCGCGCGCGGCGGTTGCAGCGATCATG
>JAKORH010000245.1 GCA_029777935.1 Pseudomonadota bacterium | reverse complement strand
GTTCGCGGAAGAACGCCGGCTATCTTGGCACGCTGACGCACTCGGGCGGCGCGGCGGTGTTCGGCTACGAGTTCGAACGGCAGCGCGGCGACATCACCGGGCGCGACGTCGCGCGCGACAACCACGGCCTGTTCTTTCACGAGCAGCGGTCCGTGCTGGGACGGTTGTTCTTTTCCGGCGGGCTTCGAGTGGAGCACAGCAGCGCGTTCGGCGCAAAGATCGCGCCGCGAGGAGCGGCCAGCTTCCTGCTGACGCCTTCCACGTCCGTGCGGTTCGGCGCTGGCGTTGGCATCACGGAGCCGAGCCTGCTGCAGAACTACGCGAACGACCCGTACTACGTCGGCAACCTATATCTCCGGCCCGAGAAGACCACGACCTTCGAGGCAGGCATCGCGCGCGAGTGGTTCTCGCGGCGGCTGCGAACCGAAGTTTCGGCGTTCAGCAACTCGTTCCGCGATCTGATCGTGTTCTACTCGATGCCGTGGCCGGAGCCGGCAACGTGGCGAAACATCGAAGCATCGCGGGCCCGCGGCATCGAGGTGTCCGCGCGGGCGCGGCTGCCGCGCGCGGTCTCCATAGCAGGCCACTACACTCGGCTGTGGACGCGCATCACCGAATCCAGCGTGCCTGATTCGCCGTTTACCGGACTGGGCCGTGAGCTCGCGCGCAGGCCGGGCAACTCCGGCGCCGTGTCGGTTTCGCTTGCCCCGCGGCGCTGGAGCATCGACGCCGGCGCGGTGTTCGTCGGCGAGCGGCAGGACAGCGATACCGTGTTCGGCATCACGCGCAATCCCGGATACCAGAACGTCTACGCAACCGGGAGCGTGCGGCTTTCGCAGAACGTCACTCCGTACGTGCGGCTGGAAAACCTGCTGAATCAGCGATACCAGGAGGTGCTCGGGTATCCGGCGCAGTCGCGCGCGATATATGGAGGCTTGAGGCTGGGATGGTAGGAGCGCGGGAGAACGAAAGCCATGCTGCGCGGTGCGTGTGCGGGCGTTTGGATCCGCGCACGAGGCCGTGGCGCGCATCTCGCCGGCCGGCTGCGCTACGCCGCGCGCAACGGCACGTCCTTGCGACGCTGGCCGCGATCGCACTGTTGGCTACGCTGTCCGGCTGCACTCGGGCCGGGGCCGGCCCGGGCGCGCAGCCCGCTCGCATCGTGTCTACGTCGCCGTCAATTACAGAGATCCTGTACGAGCTTGG
>JAKORH010000244.1 GCA_029777935.1 Pseudomonadota bacterium | reverse complement strand
GCAAGCCGCTGGTGATCATGACGCCGAAGTCGCTGCTGCGCGCGAAGGAGGCAGCGAGCGGCCTGCAGGATCTGGCGCGCGGCGAATTCCAGACCGTGATCGCCGACAACGGCGAGGCGAATGCCGAGCGCGTCAAGCGCATCATCCTGTGCTCGGGCAAGGTGTATTACGACCTCGTCCATGCACGCAAGGAGCGCGGCGCCGACGATGCGGCGATCCTGCGCCTCGAGCAGTTGTATCCGTTTCCGCACAAGGCGCTCGCGGCCGAGTTCAAGAAATATCCTTCCGCCGTCGACGTGGTGTGGGTGCAGGACGAACCGCAGAACCAGGGCGCATGGTTCTACGTCCAGCATCACGTGTTCGAGAACATGACGAACGGGCAGAAGCTCGGCTACGCCGGCCGACCCGCGTCGGCCTCGCCCGCCGTCGGCTACTACGCCGTGCACCAGGAGCAACTGAAGTCGCTGCTCGACCAGGCGTTCGCGAAGCTCAAAGGGGTGATTCTGAACAAGTAGGCGCGGAACAAGAAATGGCCATCGTTGAAGTCAAGGTGCCGCAGCTGTCGGAATCGGTCGCCGAGGCGACCCTGCTGCAGTGGAAGAAGAAGCCCGGCGATCCGGTCGCGATCGACGAGGTCCTGATCGAGGTCGAGACCGACAAGGTCGTGCTCGAAGTGCCTGCGCCCGGCGAGGGCGCGCTGGCGCAGATCATCAAGAGCGACGGCGCGACCGTGGTGTCGGGCGAGGTGATCGCCACCATCGACACCGAAGCGAAAGCGGGCGCGAAAGCGGCACCGGCCCCGGCGCCCGTGGCCGCACCGCCGCCGAAGGCCGCGCCTGCGCCGCCTGCAGCGGTCGCGATGCCCGCCGCGGCCAAGCTGCTCGCCGACGCCGGCATGTCGCCGGCTCAGGTGACCGGCACGGGCAAGGATGGCCGAATTCTCAAGGGCGACGTGATCGCCGCCCAGCACGCGGCACAGGAGGCGGCACGGGCCACGCCTGCACGCGCGCCCGCACCCGCACCCATACCCGCACCGGCTGCGGCACCCGTCGCGCGTCCCGCGCTACCCGAGGTCAAGGCGCCGATCGATTTGCGCGTCCTGACCGACCGCCCCGAGCAGCGCGTGCCGATGTCGCGGCTGCGCCAGCGCGTGGCCGAGCGGCTGGTGCAGTCGCAGTCGACCGCGGCGATCCTGACCACGTTCAACGAAGTGAACATGGCGCCGGTGATGGAGCTGCGCAACCGGTACAAGGACAAGTTCGAGAAGGAGCACGGCGTCAAGCTCGGCTTCATGTCGTTCTTCGTCAAGGCGGCAGTCGCGGCGCTGAAGAGGTATCCGGTCGTCAACGCCTCCATCGACGGCACCGACATCGTCTACCACGGCTACTTCGACATCGGCATCGCGGTCGGCTCGCCGCGCGGACTGGTGGTGCCGATCCTGCGCGACGTCGACCAGATGACGTTCGCCGACATCGAGAAGAAGATCGCCGACTTCGGCAAGCGCGCCGGCGAAGGCAAGCTCGGGATCGAGGAGCTCACCGGCGGCACGTTCTCGATCTCCAACGGCGGCGTGTTCGGTTCGATGCTGTCGACGCCGATCATCAACCCGCCGCAGAGCGCGATCCTCGGCATCCATGCGACCAAGGAGCGCGCGGTGGTCGAGGGCGGACAGATCGTGGTCCGGCCGATGAACTATCTGGCGCTGTCGTACGACCACCGGATCATCGACGGCCGCGAAGCGGTGCTGGCGCTGGTCGCGATGAAGGAAGCACTGGAAGATCCGGCGCGCCTGCTGCTCGAGGTCTAGCATGGCGAGCGCCTTCGACGTGGTCGTGATCGGAGCCGGTCCCGGCGGCTACATCGCCGCGATCCGCGCCGCGCAGCTCGGCCTTGCGGTCGCGTGCATCGACGACTGGAAGAACGCCAAGGGCGGGCCCGCGCCCGGCGGCACCTGCACCAACATCGGCTGCATCCCCTCCAAGGCGCTGCTGCAATCGTCCGAGAACTACGAGCACGCCGCGCAGCATTTCAAGGATCACGGCATCGAGGTCAAGGGCCTGGCGATCAACGTGGCGCAGATGCAGGCGCGCAAGGACAAGGTGGTGCGGCAGAACAACGACGGCATCTCCTTCCTGTTCAAGAAGAACAAGATCGAGTTCTTCCACGGCCGCGGCGCGTTCGCCGCCCGCAACGACGGCGGCTACCAGATCAAGGTCAACGACGAGACACTGACGGCTCGGCACGTGATCGTCGCCACCGGATCGAACCCGCGCGCGCTGCCCGGCGCGGTGTTCGACGAGAAGCTCGTTCTGTCCAACGACGGCGCGCTGGCGATTCCCGACGTACCGAAGCGGCTCGGCGTGGTCGGCGCCGGCGTGATCGGCCTCGAGATGGGATCGGTATGGCGTCGGCTCGGCGCCGAGGTGACGATGCTCGAAATGCTGCCGACGTTGCTGCCGGCAGTCGACGAGGCGATCGCCCGAGAGGCGCAGAAGGCCTTCACCAGGCAGGGCCTCAGGATGCAGTTCGGCGTCAACATCTCTGGCGTGAAGACTACGAAGAACAGCGTCGCGGTCGACTACACCGACAGCGCCGGCGCCGCGCAGACGCTCGCCTGCGACAAGTTGATCGTGTCGATCGGCCGTGTGCCGAACACGAGCGGACTGGCGCCTGAAGTCGTGGGGCTCGCGCTCGACGAGCGCGGCTTCGTCGCCGTCGACGCCGAATGCCGCACCAATCTGCCGAACGTTTGGGCGATCGGCGACGTGGTGCGCGGCCCGATGCTCGCGCACAAGGCGGAAGAAGAGGGCGTGGCGGTGGCCGAGCGCATCGTCGGCCAGCGCGGCCATGTCAACTTCAACACGATTCCGTGGGTGATCTACACGTCGCCGGAGATCGCGTGGGTCGGCCAGACCGAGCAGCAGCTCAAGGCCGAGGGACGGGCGTACAAGGCGGGTTCGTTTCCGTTCTCCGCCAACGGCCGCGCGCGCGCTCTTGGCGACACGACCGGACTGGTCAAGTTCCTCGCCGACGCGAAGACCGACGAGATCCTCGGCGTGCACATGATCGGTCCGCTGGTGTCGGAGCTGATCGCCGAGGCGGTGGTCGCCATGGAGTTCCGCGCTTCCAGCGAAGACATCGCGCGCATCTGTCACGCGCATCCGTCGCTCGCCGAAGCGACCCGGGAGGCCGCGCTGGCGGTGGAGAAGCGCACGTTGAATCTGTAGGCGTGTCCTTCCGCTCCCACCTCGACGCCCTGCTCGCCGAGCGCGGCTACGCGCTCGACAGTTCGCAGCAGCGCGCAGCCGAAAGGCTCGCGCGTCTCGACACGGAGTGGGCGGCGCACAAGCACGCGCGCCGCAACGCATTCCTGAAGCTCGTCAGCCGGCCCGACATGCCGCGCGGCGTCTACCTGTACGGCGGCGTCGGGCGCGGCAAGAGCTTCCTGATGGACTGCTTCTTCTCGTCGGTGCCGCTCAACCGCAAGACGCGCATCCACTTCCACGAGTTCATGCGCGGCGTGCATCGCGAGCTGCACGAGCTGAAGGGCATGCCGGACCCGCTCGACGAAGTCGCGCGTCGCGCCGCGCAGCGCTACCGGCTGATCTGCTTCGACGAATTCCACGTGTCCGACATCGCCGATGCGATGATCCTGCACCGCCTGCTGGTGAAGCTGACCGATCTGGGTGTCGGCTTCGTGATGACCTCGAACTATCCGCCCGCGGCGCTGTATCCCGAGGGACTGCAGCGCGAGCGCTTCCTGCCGGCGATCGAACTGTTGCAGCGTGAATTCGACGTGCTGCAGGTCGACGCCGGCGTCGACTACCGCGAGCGGACGCTGGAGCGGATCGAGGTATACCTGTCGCCGCTCGGCGCGCGCGCCGAGAAGCGCATGGCGGCTGCGTTCCACGACATCGCCGAGGCGGAGGACGACGCCCCCGTGCTGCTGATCGAGGAGCGCGAAATCCGCGCCAGGCGGCGTGCCGGCGGCGTGGTGTGGTTCGAATTCGCGGTGCTGTGCGGCGGGCCGCGCTCGCAGAACGATTATCTGGAGATCGCCGCGCAGTTCCATACGCTGCTGCTGTCGAACGTGCCGCGGATGTCGGCCGGGCAGTCGAGCGAGGCGCGCCGCTTCACGTGGCTGGTGGACGTGCTGTACGACCACGGCGTGAAGCTGGTGCTGTCGGCGGCTGCGCCGCCCGACGAGCTTTACACCGCGGGCGCGCTGGCCGCCGAATTCCGGCGTACCGCGTCGCGCCTGATCGAAATGCAGTCGAAGCGCTACCTCGAAGCGCCACGGCGCGCGGTCGCGGTCCGGCTGTGAAGCGGGCGCTGCTGTTCGCGCTGTGGCTCGCGGCTGCCGCGCACGCGGCCGACGATCCCTTCGCGCGCGACTACCCGCCGGGATCGATCGCCAACCGCGCGCAGGCACAGGCGGCGCTCGCTGCAGCGGGTGCCCGCGCCGGCGCGATCGAGCAGGACTACAAGCGAGCGAGCGAGCGCTGCGCGAAAGCGGTGCTGGTGACAGGCTGCCGGACCGACGCACGCCGCCGGCGCGATGCGCAGATGCGCGAAGTCGAGCGCGTGCGCGTGGAGGCGCGCGACCTGACGCGTCGCCTCGACGCCCAGGAGCGGGCAAACCGGCGCGCGGCCGAGGAAGCACGGCGCGCCGCCGAGGCGTCGGCGAAGGCGGAGCAGGCGGCCAGGGCGCGCGCGGTCTACGAAGCGCGCAGCGGCGACGCCGGCAAGCCGCCGCCGCAGCCGCCTGCGCCGCGCGCGCCGAAGACGCCGCCGGCAGTGCACGAACTGACGCCCGAGCAGCGCGCGCAGAACGTCAAGCGACTGCAGGACAAGCAGCGCGCGGCCGCCGAGTACGCGCAGCGCAAGGCGAAGGAACGCGAGGACAACGCGCGCCAGCGCGAGCAGCGCCGGCTGCAGCGCGAGGCGGACGCGAAGAAGCGTGCGGCCGCCGTTCCGCAATAAGCACCAGAGTTCCTGGCGTCAGTCTGGCTTGTCGTCGCCGCCGCGCGCGGGCTCGTCGTCGAACCATAGCGTGGCGGTCGGCAGGCGCTTCGGCGGCTCGGGCGCCTCGAGCTTGACGATCGCCAGCGCGAGATTGTCGCCGCGTGACTGCGCGCGCTCGCGGGCGATCCGCACGATGTGCTCGGACGCCTCGCGCGGCGCCAGTCCGTGCAGCAGCGACCCCAGCTCCTGATCGTCGAAGTATCCCCACACGCCGTCGCTGCACAGCAGGAAGGCGTCGCCGGCACGCAGATGGTCGATCTCGTCGATCACCAGCGTCGGCGCGCGGGTGACACCGAGCGCGCTGACCAGCACGTGCTTCAGGTGCTTCGCCGCGTGTTCGGCGGCCTGCTCCTTGCCTTCCGCCCGCAGGTGCGCGGCGTAGGTCTGGTCCTCGGTCCGGTGCAGCAGGCGGCCGCCGCGGAACAGGTACAGCCGGCTGTCGCCGGCATGCGCCCAGATCGCGTAGCCCTTGCGCACGATCAGCGCCACGAACGTCGAATGCGGCTCCTGCTCGCTCGACAGCGCGGTCAGGCGGATCACCGTGTGTGCTTCGTTGGCGATCTGCTCGAGCAGCGGCCGCAGTCCGCCGGCATCGGATTCGGCCAGTTCGTTGAACACGTGGTGCGCGGTGGTGATGACCTGGTCGGAGGCCATGCGGCCGCCGCTGCGCCCGCCCATGCCGTCGGCGACCACCGCCAGCAGCGCGTTGGCGTGCCGCTTGCTCGTGATCAGGGCGACCCGGTCCTGCTGCTCGGCGCGGTCGCCGATGTGCTCGGCGGTGCAGGCGGTGACCTTGAAGCGCGACATGGTGGTCCGGAATGCGTCGCGCGAGTCTAGCGGCCGCGTCACGCGCCGGTGCGCGCTGAACGGATGAGCTAGCATGTGGCGATGGATTCAAGCGCGGAGGGCGGACTCATGGAGTCGGACGAGATCAAGCGCCGCATCATCGAACTGCAGGTCGAGCATCGCGATCTGGACGAGGCGATCGCGCGCCTCGGAGAGCAGCCGGGCATCGACGAAATCCGTCTGCGCCGCCTGAAGAAGCGCAAGCTTCAGATCAAGGACACGATCTACATGCTGCAGATGCAGCTCGTGCCCGACATTCCGGCGTGAGCGGCGGCGCCGCGGGCGCGGAACACGAGCGCTTGACCGCGGTGCGCCGCCGCGTGGCGGCGGCGTTCGAGCCGGGCGGCGATCTGGCGTCCGCGGTCCCCGGCTTCGTGCCGCGCGACTCGCAGCGGGAGATGGCGCTAGCCGTGTTCGACGCGATCGTCGAGCGTGGCACCTTTGTCGCCGAAGCCGGCACCGGCACCGGCAAGACGTTCGCGTATCTCGTGCCGGCCCTGCTGGCGGGAGGCAAGGTGCTGGTGTCGACCGGCACCAAGGCGCTGCAGGACCAGATATTCCGCAAGGACATTGCACTGGTCGTGCGCGCGCTCGGCGTGCGCGTCGAATCGGCGCTGCTGAAGGGCCGCCAGAACTACGTGTGCCTGCACCGGCTCGCCCGCACCGAGGCCGACGGGCTGCTGGCGTCGCGGCAGGAGGTGGTGCACCTGCGCGCGATCGGCCGCTTCGCGCAGGCGAGCGCCACCGGTGACCGCGCGGATCTCGCCGAGGTGCCGGAGAACGCCTCGATCTGGCCGGCCGTCACCTCGACGCGCGAGAACTGCCTCGGCCAGGAGTGCCCGCGCTTCGAAGAATGCTTCGTCTATCGCGCGCGGCGTGCGGCGCTGGCGGCCGATCTCGTCGTGGTCAACCATCACCTGTTCCTCGCTGATCTGGCGCTGCGCGACGATGCCATCGCCGAGTTCCTGCCGAAGGCCGACACGATCATTCTCGACGAGGCGCATCAGTTGCCGAAGATCGCGGCCGATTTCTTCGGCCACGGCTGGACGCTGGCGCAGCTCGCGGACCTGACTCACGACGCGCGCGCGCTCGGGCTGCACGCTGCGGCCGACGGCGCGCCCTGGGTCGCGCTGACGCAGGCGATCGAGGCGGCCGGCCGCCATGTGCGACTCGCGCTCGCCGAGCGCGGGCTGGCGGCCGGCGCGCGCATCGCGTTCGACAAGCTGCCGCGGCTCGCTGACCTGCGCGCTGAGCTGCGGCGCATCGACGAGGCGCTGGCGGCGCTCGGCGGCGCGGTCGAGCGCAACTCCGGTCGCGACGACGAGCTCGATGCGCTCGGACCGCGCGTGACGGCGCTGCGCGCTGCGATTGGCATGTGGATCGAGCCGCCCGAGGTGCAGGCAGACGACGAGGAATTCGTGCGTTGGGTCGCGCTGACTGCGCACGGCGCGCAGTTCCAGGCCACGCCGCTCGCACCGGGCGCAACGTTCGCGCGCCTGCGCGAACAGCATCCGCAGGCATGGATCCTGACCTCGGCCACCCTGACGCTCGCCGCGTCGTTCGCGCCGTTCCTGCAGGAGATCGGGCTGCCGGAGGCGAGCGCAAGGCGCTGGGAAAGCCCGTTCGATTTCGCGCGCCAGGCGCTGCTGTACTTGCCCGAACGGATGCCGAATCCGCTCGCACCCGAGTTCGCCGAGAAGGTCGCCGATACCGCCTGGCCGGTGATCGTCGCCGCCGGCGGGCGGGCGTTCGTGCTGTGCACGACATTGCGCGCGGTCGAGCGCGTGTCCGAACAGATGCGGCGGCACATCGCGCGCGACGGCGTCGAGCTGCCGCTGCTGGTGCAGGGCGCGAGCACGCGCACGGCGCTGCTCGACGCCTTCCGCGCTCACGGCAATGCCGTGCTGGTCGGCAGCGTCAGCTTCTGGGAAGGCATCGACGTGCGCGGCGATGCGCTGTCGCTGGTCGTGATCGACAAGCTGCCGTTCGCGCCGCCCGACGACCCGGTCGTCGATGCGCGCATCCGCCGGCTGCGCGCGCTCGGCCGCAATGCCTTCCTCGAATATCAGCTGCCGCAGGCGGTCATGCTGCTGAAGCAGGGCGTCGGTCGGCTGATCCGCGACGAGCACGACCGCGGCGTGCTGATGATCCTCGATGAGCGGCTGCTATCGAAGCCCTACGGCAGGACCGTACTGGCCAGCCTGCCGCCGTTCGCGCGCACGCGGGACGAGGAAGAAGCCCGCGGCTTCTTCCGTGATTCGTGATCCGCGGCCGCAGCGGCGAGCCACGGATCAGGCATCACCGGTTACGGCTGACGAGAAGCTTGCTGTTGGGGAAGTTCGTGCGCAGCACGCGCTCTGCATCGGCGCTCAGCGAATCGAGGCCGAGCGCGCGGTACGAACGCACGAGGATCGACAGCGCTTCCTCGCCGGCGGGCGTGCCCTGGTAATCGCGCAACGCGCCCTGCGCGCGTTCGATCGCGGCCACGTACGCGCCGCGCAGGAAGTAGAAGCGCGCGACGTTGACCTCGCTCTGTGCCAGCGCGTTGACCAGGAAGTTCATCCGTGTCCGTGCATCGGCGGCGTAGCGGCCATCGGGGAAGCGCGTGACCAGTTCCTTGTAGTCGTCGAACGCCTCGCGCATCGCCTTCGGGTCGCGCGTGCTCGGATCCATGCCGAGCCGCCTGCCGAACAGGCCGAGATCGTCGGAGAACGTGGCCAGCCCCTTCAGGTACAGCACGTAGTCCGCGGCGGGATGATTGGGATTGAGCTTCAGAAAGCGGTCGCAGGCGGAAATCGCCTGTGCGGTCTCGCCCTCCTTGTAGTACGTGTAGGCGATCTCCATCTGCGCCTGCTGCGCATAGCGCCCGAACGGAAAGCGTGCCTCGAGCTTTTCGAGCCAGCCGCGCGCCGCCGCCCAGTTGCCCGCGGTGATCTCGGTCTTGGCCTCTGCATATAATCGGTCGGCATCCCACTTCGCCGACGGATCGCGCGCGGTCGTGCCGCATGCGGCAAGCAAGATCAGCGCGCCGGCGGCAAGCCACCCGGCCACGGTGCCGCGCAGCGCGCGCAGCCGATTCGACATGTTCAACACGCGGAAGTCCGATCGTGCAGCAGCGCGCGATTATATCGACGCGCCGGTGAGCGACGTCGACCTCGGCGACGAGTTCGAAGACGCCGGGCGGGCCGCGCCTGCGCAGCGGCTGGTGGTCGGCGCGGCTCTGGGCGGGCAGCGGCTCGACAAGGCGCTGGCGCAGATGCTGCCGCAGGTGTCGCGCAGCCGCATCCGCGACTGGATCGATGGCGGAGCGGTGCGGGTCAATCGCTCGGTGCCGCGGCCGCGCGACGCAGTGATCGAGGGCGACGTGATCGAACTGGCGCCGCCGCCGGCGCGCGAAGCGCTCGCCCTCGCGCCCGAGCCGATGGCGATCGACATCGTGTACGAGGATGACGCGATCCTCGTGCTCGACAAGCCGCCGGGGCTGGTCGTGCACCCGGGCGCCGGCAACTGGTCGGGCACGCTCGCCAACGGCCTGCTGGCGCACGATGCGGCGCTGGCGCACGTGCCGCGCGCAGGCATCGTGCACCGGCTCGACGCCGACACCAGCGGCCTGATGGTGGTGGCGCGCACGCCCGAGGCTCACACCGAACTGGTGCGGCAACTGCAGGCGCGCAGCGTGCTGCGTGAATACTGGGCGATCGTGGCCGGCGCGGCGCCGCCGTCGGGAACGATCGATGCGCCGCTCGCGCGCGATCCGCGCAATCCGGTCAGGTTCAGGGTCAGCCGCGCGCAGGGCGCGCGCGAGGCGCTGACGCGCTTTCGCCGCATCGAGTCGGTGGCGGCGGGGCGCACATCGCTGTCGTGGCTGGCGTGCCGTCTGCAGACCGGGCGCACGCACCAGATCCGCGTGCACCTGGAGTCGATCGGTTTGCCGCTGGTCGGCGATCCGCTGTACCGGCGCGGCCGGCCGCTGGCGACGGCCGACGGCGCTGCGGCGTGGGCGAGCTTTCCGCGGCAGGCGCTGCACGCGTGCCGGCTGTCGTTCCTGCATCCGATCGGACGCGAACAGTGCGGCTGGTTCCGGCCGCCGCCGGCGGACATGCGCGAACTGATGCGGGTCGCGGGCTTCGGCCGCTGCGACCGGCCACGCGAGGTGTTCGATTGATCCACTGCGGCGCGCATCCCGACTGGATCGTTCCTGACTGGGACGCGCCGCCGCGCGTGCGCGCGTTCGTCACCACGCGCGCCGGCGGAGTTTCCGGCGAACCGTATCGCGGGTTGAACGTCGGACGCACGACCGGAGACGATCCTGCGCATGTCGAGGCAAACCGGCGGATCCTGCGCGCGGCACTGCCGGCCGAGCCGCGCTGGCTGCGGCAAGTCCACGGCGCGGTCGCGGTCGATGCCGCGCAGGCGCTCACGCCGACCGCGGCGGACGCGTCGTTCACCGATCAGGCGAACGTGGTGTGCGTGGTGTCGATCGCCGATTGCCTGCCGGTACTGTTGTGTGCGGCGGACGGCCGCGCGGTTGCAGCGGCGCACGCCGGCTGGCGCGGGCTGGCGGCCGGCGTCCTGCAGGCGTCCGTGTCGGCGCTGCGTGCGCGACTTGGCGATCCGCAGGCGCCCATCGCGGCGTGGATCGGGCCGGGGATCGGCCCAAGGCATTTCGAGGTCGGCGCCGACGTGCTCGAAGCGATGCTGGGCACGCTCGACCGCGCGCGCGAGGCTTTCACCGCGATTGCGGGCGGCAAGTATCTCGCGGACCTGCCGGCGCTCGCGCGGCAGGCGCTGGCCCGCGTCGGCGTGGCCGACGTACGCGGAGGCGCGCTGTGCACTTACGACGATGCGGCGCGCTTCTATAGTTTCCGTCGCGACCGCATTACCGGACGACACGTCGCCGTGATCTGGATCGAAGAGGCGCGCTGACGGTTTGACATCGGCGCTGCACGGTGGGGAGAATGCGTAGCCCCCGCAAGCCCTTCGAGCCAGCCCGAGGAGACACAGTCATGGCGACGCGATCCGCGCGCAAATCCACCCGATCGCAGCCGCAGCCCGAGGCAGCGATGGCCGGCAGCCTCGGCGCCGAAGAATCGCCGGCGGGTGCCAATCCGTGGCTCGCCTGGTGGTCGTCGATGGCCTCGATGGCGCCGGCGAGCGCGGAGATGCCGCGCATCGGACTGGCGCCGGAGCGCGTGATCCAGTTGCAGCAGGACTATGTGCAGCGAGTGGGACGGCTGTGGTCGGACTTCTTCGACCACCCCGACCGCATCAGTTCCGATCCGATCAAGGACAACCGCTTCGCCGACCCGGCGTGGCGCGAGAACCCGCTGGCGTCGTTCTATGCGCGCGCCTACCTGCTGAATTCGGAGTTCATGAATGCGCTGGCCGATGCGGTCGATGCCGACCGCAAGACCAAGCGGCGCGTGAAGTTCGCGGTGTCGCAGTGGGTCGATGCGATGTCGCCGGCGAACTTCCTTGCGCTCAATCCGAAGGCGCAGAAGACGCTGCTCGAGACCAAGGGCGAGAGCCTGAAGAAGGGCATCGAGAACCTGCTGGAGGACTTCCGCAAGGGCAAGATCACGCAGACCGACGAGAAGGCGTTCGAGATCGGCGTGAACGTCGCCACCAGCGAGGGCGCGGTCATCTACGAGAACGAACTGATCCAGCTTATCCAGTTCAAGCCGCGGACCGACAAGGTGCGCTCGAGGCCGTTCCTGATCCTGCCGCCCGCGATCAACAAGTTCTACATCATGGACCTGCAGCCCGAGAACTCGTTCGTGCGCTACTCGGTCGAGCAGGGCAACACGACGTTCCTGATCTCGTGGCGCAACGTGCACGCCGATCTCGGCCACCTGACGTGGGACGATTACCTCGAAAAGGGGCCGATCGCGGCGATCCGCGTCGTGCAGGAGGTTTGCGGCCTGAAGGGCAGGAAGGACGACAAGATCAACGTGCTCGGCTTTTGCGTCGGCGGCACGATCCTGGCGAGCGCGCTGGCGGTGCTGGCCGCGCGCGGTGAGCAGCCGGCCGCGAGCGTGACGATGATGACGTCGCTGCTCGACTTCGAGGACGCCGGCGTGCTCGAGGTCTTCATCGACGATCGGCACGTGCGCATGCGCGAGCAGACGCTCGGCGGCGGCGGCGTGATGCCGGGCAAGGAACTCGGCAACACGTTCTCGATCCTGCGCGCCAACGACCTCGTCTGGAACTACGTCGTCAACAACTATCTCGAAGGCAAGCAGCCGATGGCCTTCGACCTGCTGTACTGGAACAGCGACAACACCAATCTGCCCGGGCCGATGTACGCCTGGTACCTGCGCAACATGTACCTGGAGAACAGCCTGCGCGTGCCGGGGAAACTGAAGTGTTGCGGCCAACCGGTCGACCTCGGCACGATCAAGGCCCCCGCGTACGTGTTCGCGGCCGTCGATGACCACATCGTGCCGTGGAAAGCGGCGTACGCGTCCGCGCGATTGCTGAACGGGGCCGGACCGGGCGGCGTACGCTTTGCGCTCGGCGCCAGCGGGCATATCGCGGGCTCGATCAACCCGGTGTCGAGGAACAAGCGCAGCTACTGGACCAGTTCGTCGACGGTGTTGCCGGCCAACAGCGAAGCGTGGCTGCATGGCGCGACCGAGCACCCCGGAAGCTGGTGGGCCGACTGGAACAAGTGGATGGCGCAGTTCGGCGGCGGCACCGTCGCGGCGCCGAAGCAGTACGGCAATGCGAAGTACAAGGTGATCGAGCCGGCCCCGGGCCGGTATGTGAAGGAAAGGGCGTAGGAGAAATCCATGAGCAAAGCAGTGATCGTGGCCGCGGCAAGAACCGCGGTCGGCAAGTTCAGCGGTTCTCTGGCGAAGATTCCGGCCGCGGACCTGGGCGCGGTCGTGATCAAGGAGGTGCTGGCGCGCGCCAAGCTGCCGCCGGAACGCGTCGATGAAGTGATCATGGGACAGGTGCTGGCGGCGGGCTGCGGCCAGAATCCGGCGCGCCAGGCGTCGATCAAGTCCGGGCTGCCCGTCGCGGTGCCGGCGATGACGATCAACAAGGTCTGCGGCTCGGGTCTGAAGGCGGTGATGCTCGCCGCGCAGTCGATCGCCAACGGCGACGCCGAGGTCGTGGTGGCCGGCGGCCAGGAGAACATGAGCCTCGCGCCGCACGTGCTGATGAACTCGCGCGACGGCTTTCGCATGGGCGACGCCAAGCTGATCGACACCATGATCATCGACGGCCTCTGGGACATCTACAACAAGTACCACATGGGCATCACGGCGGAGAACGTCGCGAAGCAGTACGGCATCGAGCGCGCACAGCAGGACGCGTTCGCGCTCGCCTCGCAGCAGAAGGCCGCGGCCGCCCAGGAGGCGGGCAAGTTCAAGGAAGAGATCGTCGCGGTGATGATCCCGCAGAGGAAAGGCGATCCGGTCGCGTTCGATGCCGACGAGTTCATCAACCGCAAGACGACCGCCGAAGCGCTCGCCGGGCTGAAGCCCGCGTTCGACAAGGAAGGCACGGTCACCGCCGGCAACGCATCGGGCATCAACGATGGCGCCGCGGCGGTGGTGGTGATGAGCGAGGCGCGCGCCGCCGCGCTGGGACTGACGCCGCTGGCGCGCATCGCATCGTTCGCGTCGGCCGGCGTCGATCCGAAGATCATGGGCATGGGCCCTGCGCCCGCGTCGCGCAAGGCGCTGGAGAAGGCGGGCTGGAAGGCGGCGGATCTGGACCTGATGGAAATCAACGAGGCCTTCGCCGCGCAAGCGTGCGCGGTGAACAAGGAGATGGGCTGGGACACGAGCCGCATCAACGTCAACGGCGGCGCGATCGCGATCGGGCACCCGATCGGCGCGTCGGGCTGCCGCATCCTGGTCACGCTGCTGCACGAGATGAAGCGGCGCGCTGCGAAGCGCGGGCTGGCGTCGCTGTGCATCGGCGGCGGGATGGGCGTGGCGCTGACGGTGGAACGCTAGTCGGGCGTCGGGCGTCGGCGTCGGGCGCAAAAGGCAATCAGGAGCAATCGTGAACGACTAGTCGGACCCACGG
>JAKORH010000030.1 GCA_029777935.1 Pseudomonadota bacterium | reverse complement strand
TCTGCGCTATTGAACGACGAAGCGCGCGCGCAAGCATCACGTGACCGGGCTAAGGCATCCGGACCCATGCCTGCTCTGGTGACATGGGCTTTTACGACTCGCGCAGCGAGCGCCGGTACTGGATCGCCTCGGCGACGTGTGCGGTGACGAGCTCGTCGGCGCCCTCGAGATCGGCGATGGTGCGCGCGACCTTCAGCACGCGGTGATACGCGCGCGCCGACCAGCCGAGCCTCGCGGTGGCCGCGTGCAGAAGCTGCCGCACCGCGCCCTCGGGGCGGCACACGCGCTCGATCTCGGTGGAGATCAGCAGATCGTTGAGCTTGCCCTGGCGCGCGAGCGCGCGGTCGTACGCCTTGGCCACGCGCTCGGCGATCATGCGCGTTTGCTCGCCGTCGGGAAGCGCAAGCAGCTCGTCCTCGCTCAGCGACGAGACCTCGACGCGCATGTCGATGCGGTCGAGCAGCGGTCCGCTGATGCGGTCCTGGTACTTGGCGATCTGGTCCGGCGTGCAGCGGCACGCGATCGTCTTGTGGCCGAAGTAGCCGCACGGACACGGGTTCATCGCGCCGATGAACTGGAACCTGGCCGGATACTCCACTTGCCGCGCCGCGCGAGAAATCGTGATGCGGCCCGATTCGAGCGGCTCGCGCAGCACCTCGAGCACGTGGCGGTCGAACTCGGGCAGTTCGTCGAGGAACAGCACGCCGTGGTGCGCAAGCGAGATCTCGCCCGGCAGCGGCGGATTGCCGCCGCCCACCAGCGCCACCGCGCTCGCGGTGTGATGCGGCGCGCGGAAGATGCGCGTGGCCCAGCGCTGCGGTGCGAACTGGCCCACTAGCGACAGCACGGCGGCGGACTCGAGCGCCTCGTCGGTCGTCATCGGCGGCACGATGCCGGCGAAGCGCTGCGCCAGCATTGTCTTGCCGGTGCCGGGCGGGCCGACCATCAGCACGCTGTGCCCGCCGGCGGCGGCGATTTCGAGCGCGCGCTTGGCGGCCTTCTGTCCCTTGACCTCGTGGAAATCGGGATAGGCGGGCGGCGTCAGTCGCACCGCCGACACGTGGCGCTTGATGCGGTGTTCGTCATCGTCGTCGTCGGCCGCGAGGTGCGCCACGACCTGCAGCAGGTCCTTCGCCGGAAAGATGTCGAGCCCGCTGACCAGCGCCGCCTCGTCGGCGTTTTCCTCCGGCACGATGAAGCCGCGCGGCTTGCCCTTCGGGTGCGGCGTCTTCGACACCGCGTAGGTCATCGCCAGCGTGCCGCGCACCGGCCGCAGCTCGCCCGACAGCGAGAGCTCGCCCGCGAACTCGTAGCGGTCGAGTGCGCGCGCCGGGATCTGGCCGCTGGCCGCGAGGATGCCGAGCGCGATCGCCAGATCGAAGCGGCCCGACTCCTTCGGCAGTTCGGCCGGCGCGAGATTCACGGTGATCCGCCGCGCCGGGAACTCGAAGCGGCAATTGGCGAGCGCCGCGCGCACGCGCTCGCGCGCCTCCTTGACTTCGGTGTCGGGCAATCCGACCAGCGTGAACGACGGCAGGCCGTTGGCCAGATGAACCTCGACCGTCACCTCGGGAGCGAACATGCCCGAAAGGCCGCGGCTGCGGACGACGGCGAGAGTCATTCGGAGCGATCTGGGAGTCGCGGGATTGTACGCATCGGGTCTAGAACCTATCCGCGAGTAATTCGTGCGATGCGTTGTCGCCAGAAAGCCCGGATGCAAGGC
>JAKORH010000243.1 GCA_029777935.1 Pseudomonadota bacterium | reverse complement strand
GGCCGACTGGGGGCGCGCTGCCAAGGAATGGCGCGAGGCGATGAACCAATTTGCGATCGCCTACGGCGACCGCTTCACGAGGAGCGCCGCGTAACATGCAACACCGACTTGCCCACCGCGTCGGTCGTTCGTCGCAAGCGACGACCGCCGCCGTGGACAAGTCTCATCCCCGCCTCACACACAGAAATTCGGACACTCCCGCTGATTGCCAAACTGGTCGACGCCGCAGCCGACAAAGCATGCTGTGCCTGGCAAGTTCGACCAGGTGATTTGCAGGCCCGCTCCAATGTTGATTGAGCCGATCTGATTTAGCGGGCTAGAAGGCGTCATGCCTCGGCTTGTCCCAGGTTGGCTTGGACTACCCGCTGCAGTGACAAGGAACAGGTTGCGTTCCCCTGTGCAGGTCCCGGACTGTGCGAGTTCGTAGACCTTTGATCTACCGCCCGTCGACACGTAGTACTTGACCCTCGCGTATAAGTTCGCGGTTTGCCAGTTTGTCGACGCACCACCGTTATTCGTATAACAACTCGCCGGCAACGCGCTCGGAATCCCCCACTGGCCGATGGCCCAAGTCGGACTAGTCGTTTGAGAACACCATCCTGTCTTGCCGTACGGCGATCCCGATGGATCCGACAGGAGCATCAAGGTTGGCGGGAAGGTATTCAAGAGCGCGGACTGCGCATTGCAACTGGCATGAAAGAACAGGCCCGAGACCGCGCAGCAGATCGCGGCAAAATGAGTCGATAGGCGCATCGCGTTTCCCCTCCCGCTTTGGCCACCACCGCCTCTAATGTACTACCGTTCCTGGTGGAGTTCGGCCCTCCAGTTCTCCGTGCGACTTACCCAGTTTGAACTCTGGCACGTCTGCGGGATTTCGTTTTGCCAAGGCCGCCCTGGCTCTTCGAGCGAATAACGCCTGGAGCGCAGTTCGTGGAGAGGCGTCGCGAAGCCCGTGGCTAGCATCCGATTTGGATCTCTCCCGCGATGGACGTGCGCGATCTCGACATCCGCCTGAGGCGGCTGCCTTGCGGTCGGCAGCGCGCCAGCAGCGACCTGCGCCTACTCGGCGCGGACACGGCGCCTTCCGGCAGACGCGCGGACTCGGTCAGGAACGACCTGAGAAGCCGCTACAACCGGCTGATTCGGCTGGATCGAAACCGCGAGAACAACACCTTCGGGCTGACTGAGGAGCAGCTGCGATTGCTGGAGCGACACGGCGCCGGGGTTCCGCTGCCGATTCGTCAAATTCAGTACGCCGGTCGAACTGCTGAACCAAGGCAAAGGCAGACTAGCGCCTCTCGAAGAGGCTTACATCGGTAAGAAACAAGTGTCTCCGTGCGAGCAGGGTGTAGTTCGCCTCAAGCTGATCCCGGATGTAGATCTTGCCGGTACGAGCGTGCCCTTGTAGAAACCAGACATAACGCGAATTGCGAGATGCCAGCGTAGCGCGAATTGCTGCGAACTCTTCTGGTTGGAACCCGGTGACATCCGCGCGCAGGCCGGGCCGCATGCGATCCAGGTAGTAGTCGAAGAAGAGGTCCGTCGCGACAATGGTCGAGTCTTCGAGCGGAATGCCGCTCTTCATCACAGTCTCCACCGCTTCGCGGTACTGAGCCCGATTGGGCGCATCGTAAAAATCCGTCCGGAACAACAGTGCAGTGCCTCCCAACAGGATCGAAATCGCCGCGAGCAGGGCGACGCGCTGCCGCGCCACTTGGGGCGTCCAGGAATCCGCTACCACAACGATCGCCCGCGCGGTCAACAGGTAGATCGGAGGAAAGCAAATGATCAGATTTCGATGCGTGAAGATCGGTGTTGACAAGATTGACTTCAGGTAGGCAGCGGCTATTGGCAATACGACCCATAGGACTAGCCAAACCGTGGCCCATCCTGCGATCGGCGCCGCCGCATTGACTTGCGATGCGCGTCCCGAATGAAGTCGAGCTGCGGTCGAAAGAAAGACCGCGAGTGCGCATACCGATGCCGCCGCAACCGCAATTGCGATCTGACCACTATGAGCGAATGCTGCGTAGTCCAGCAGAGTCCGTGCGGTGGGTCTCTCGATCCAGAATTGTTTGATAGCAAGATGAGACAGTACGCCAGGAATCCATGGCACATATGCAACCGCGATGACAAGAAATGCCATTAGGCTCGCCCTGTTCTGACGCCAACCAAAAGCGAATCGCAATCCAGCCACGACAGCGTGCGTGCCAATGACAAGCACTC
Source organism: Pseudomonadota bacterium (assembly GCA_029777935.1). The sequence goes on along the minus strand of JAKORH010000243.1, from coordinate 47,056 downwards.
CGTAGTAGTGTGTGTAGATGAGTGCCGCGCCGAGCGCGACATAAATCACGACCTCCTTCTTCCCGCCGGGGCGCTCCGTAGGAAGGAAAAGACGTGCGAAGTAGTAACTGCTTACGATCGAGAACAGCAACAGCCATGAATAGGAGCGCGTCTCCTGGCTGTAGTAGATCGCCATTGACGAGACGGCGAGCAACACTGAAGCGATCAATGCCGTTCGCGCTTCATAGAGCAAGCGCCCAAGTTGATGGAGCGCAAGTACTGCGAACGAACCCGGAATCACCGATAGCATCCGTACTGCCGTAGGGGAGTCGCCAAACACTCGCATGACGACATCCAGGAGAAGCTGATAGCCAGGCGGGTGGACGTCTGTTCTACGCATGGCCGCGATAATCTCCGCGAAGCTTCGTCCGCGGTTCATGAAGATGCTCCAGATCTCGTCGGCCCAGAGAGATTGGTTGTTCAATCCGTACAAACGCAACGCGGTTCCGACAACTAGGACGACGAACAAAGTCAGGCCCACATACTTGGCGCCGGCTTTCATTGGGTCTGCGCGCATGGTATTGCCTGGCTGAGCCGGCCGTGCGTTCGAAGGAGAGACTGGGCAATTCATTCCGAAGAGCAGATGGCTGCATCTTTGGCGCGATACAAGACCAGGATCGCGACTGCGAGGGGAGTAGTGCCGCAATTGAATCGACTTCTAGAAGGATAACGGATTGATGAGAATGGGCGGCCGTTAACGGATGAGGGGATAAAGGCCGGTCGAAATTTCACACGGTTTTCAGGTCGAGTTTGGTTACTCGTGAAAGCGCCGCCGCTGCGATGGCCTTTTCTTCTGTGGCGACGTTCCGCATCAGACCGGTGCGGATCCTGGATGGGGTCTCGCCCGCCTTCATTGGGCCAGCCTGCCATGCGCGCGGCATCGTCGTGTACCAATTCCTCACGAAGGGGATCTTGAGGGCGATCGGGGTTCAGTGAGCCCGGTCCTGAGTGGAACGTTGCCGAAGATTTCACTGGGCACGGAACCGATCGCGTCTCGCTGGCGTCCGGACTGGCGAAGCTTCGCGCCGCGCTACGCAGCGTCGCCTGAACGTCGTGGGCGAAAACATCTCGACCACAACTGTCCCGGCGACAAGCAAGGGGCCCGTCGAGACGGTGCTTCACTACACTCGACCGTCGCTTGGAGAGTGCTCCACGCATCGGGCGCATTGGACAACGACCAACTGCAATCACGTCTTGCTGTTCCACGTCGCGCCGCGTGGCCGTCGTCCGCGCCCGCGTACCCGGACCGGGTCGCCGCGCGTGGACATCGTGCCGGTCGCGTTCGATCCGCAGTGCGTCGACTTGCGCCCGCGAGCGGCCGGCTGTGTGCCGACCTCGGACGGGAACGCTGCGCAGGACGGCGGAAGCCTCTACTTCGTGCTCTGCTCGATATCGTCAGGCGGCAGCCGCGCGGAGTCGCGCCACACCGGAACCCGGGGAGTGCCCGCCACGTCGATCGACAGGAAGCTCAGCAGGCATTGCACGCCGAGCAGGGTCGGCAGGGCGGCCAGCATGACCACGCCCGTGGCGGCCGGCACGCCGGTCGCGCGCGCCAGCCACCAGTGGTACGCGCCGTACACCACGCCGAACGCGAGCAGCGGCACGCCGGCCAGCAGCAGCAGCGTGCCGGCGTTGAACCCGCGCAGGAAATACGCGTAGCCGATCCGCTTCGCCAGCCGCCCCAGGTGCTTGAGCGGGAACTCCACGGCGGCGCGGCCCACGTTCAGATGGCTGCGCTCGTCGCCGTAACGCGCCGGCATCGGCACGTCGACGACGACGGCGCGGATGCAGCCGAGGCGGAACAGCATGTCGCTCTCGAAGAAGTAACGCCGTTCGATGTCGTCGAGCGGCAGCCAGCGCAGCACGGCTGCATGGATCGCGGTGAAGCCGTTGGCCGGATCCATCACGTCCCAGTAGCCGCTCGAAAGCTTGCTGACGAACGACAGCGCCGCGTTGCCGATGCGCCGCACCGCGGGCATCGCGGCGAGCGAGCGCGGGTCGAAGAAGCGGTTGCCCTTGGCATAGTCGGCGCGGCCCTCCGCGATGGGCGCGATCAGCGCCGGAATGTAGGCGGGGTCCATTTGCCCATCGCCGTCGACCTTGACGAGGATGTCGTAGCCGTCGGCGCAAGCGCGGCGATAGCCGGTGAGCACCGCACCGCCGACGCCCTGGTTGTGCTCGTGCGTGATGACCGTAACCACAGCCTCGTCGTAGGCTGCCCGCACGTGCGCTCCGGTGTACTCCGGGCACGCATCGTCGATCACGTACACGTGTTCGACCTGCGGCAGCAGCGCGCGCAGCAGCGCATCGATGTGCCGCCGCACGCGGAAGCAAGGCACGATCGCGGCGACGCGCGGCGGGTGAAGCGCCGCCTCGGCGCGGCCGGCCGATTCGATGGCAGTGACGGGCGCAAGGTCCATGGGCGCGATTATGGATAATCCCGGCGTCCGCTCCCCGCCGGGCTGCAACATTCATGTTCGATCGTCGCTTTCTGCGCTACATCGCCGTCGGCCTCGCCTCGACCGTCGTCGACGTGCTGTGCGTCGCCCTGCTGCTGCAGGCGGGCCTCGGCTACCCGCTGGCCGTCTCGCTGGGCTTCGCGGGCGGACTCGCCGTCAACTACCTGCTGCACGTCGCCTACACCTTCGGCGCGCGGCCGCGGGCCGTGTCGCAGGCGATTCGCTACGCCGCCGTGGTCGGACTGAACTACTTTCTGACGCTGGCGATCGTGTGGTTCGGCCACGAGGTGCTCGGCGCAGCAGTGCTGGCCGCCAAGGTCGCGTCGCTGCCGCTGGTCGCGGCGACGGGCTTTCTGCTGTCGAAATACTGGGTGTTTCGCTCGGCCAAGGCGGCGGCACTGTCCGGCTGAGCAGCGCGCGACGGCCGGTCCGCATTGATCCCGGTTCGTCTGCTCTCCACTGCGCGGAGTGTGCCGCCGCCGCGTAGCGTTCTGCCGCAGCGAAGCGCTGAGCTTTCAGCAGTTGGTTGACCGCGTCACGCGGAAAGTGTGATTCGGGCGGATGTCTTGGCTCCTGCTCCAGGACCCAGTGGTAGAGATCCGCGGCGCCGTTTGAACGGCCGGCACGCTGAAGGTCAAGCGCCCCGCCAAGCAATTCTTCGCTCGTGGCTCTGGATGACATGGTCGTCAGCAAGTCGGTGCTCACGGCTTCATGCTCTTGTCGCGTCTTCCATCGGCGAGCCAATTCTGCACTCGTCGACCGGTCAGGGCTTTGCACACGCGAGGACGCGGCGGCCCTACCAGACTGAAGTGGAGACGGAATCAATCGCTCGTTGTCGGATGACGAGGTGCGGGAAACCGAGCAACCACAACAGGCGAGGCTTGGGGGATTCCCCAATTCAGCCGAACTCGGTTCCCCGCATACGATGATCCGTCACGCTGCATTGTCCGCCCGCGCCGACAACATTTGCACGACAGCGCACGGGACCGGGCTGGCGCACGCGGCCACGTCTCGCCGGGCGCCCGTCGTCGAACACAGATGCCTTTCCAACGGACCGGAGTCGCCAGATGAACAAGAAGACATTGCTTGCGGCATGTCTTGCGTCAATGCTGTTTCCGATCTGGACGGCGTCGCAGTCGGCGGCCGCGACGCCAGGCGCCGTCAACCCAAACGATGAAGGCTTGACCGATCCTTCCCTGTTTCCGCGTCGGCTTGGTGCGCCCTATGTCCGGCCGGCAGCGCCCGAGCCGTACGTACAACCGGTTGAACTGGCCTTCGACGAAAGCGGCCGCTCGAGCGAATTGATCGTCACGCTCGCCTATTCCAACAAGCAGGCGCTGCGGCAGATCGTGCCGACGTTGAGCGACGCGGCAACGCGCCAGATCGTCGAAATGGAAGTCGTCAAAGCGGTCCGGTCGCGTGAACGCGTAGCGGACCTTGCCCTGCAAAACCCGGTGGGCGCCGAATTCCTGACCGAAGATGGACGGCTGCCGGACGCTAGCCGTGCAATGCTCGCCGCCGACCACCCGCGCGAACTGCTGGAGCAGTATCTGATCCTGCGCTACCCATCGGTCGCAGCAGCCGTGCAGGCAGAAGAACGGCTGAAGTCGTCTTCGGCGCTGGCCAGCGTGGCCAACAATCGGCGCGTCACCATGTCCTGGGCACCCAATGACCCCTACTTCGCGGTCCGCGCCACTGCGCCGCTGTACCAATGGGGCTTGCGCGAAATGAATCTGCAGATCGCGTGGGATCAGAGTACCGGGCACGGCTACATCGGCGTGATCGAAGCAGGTGTTCCGAACGACTTGAACTCGCTGCCCCCCGATGTGCTGCGCAATCATCGGCCGCAGATGGCCTACAACACCACAAGTATTCCTGCCGCAAATGATCTCTACCACACCAGTCATGTCCTCGGCATCCTCAGCGCGACCGCGAACAATGGGATCGGGATTGCAGGCGCCTGCCCGACCTGCAGCACAGCGTTGATGAAGGTTCCGAGCTTGACTGCGTCTCGCATCGCCAACGCGATGAACAAGGCGATTGAGCGCGGCATGCAAGTCGTGAACTGGAGCGGTGGCTGGCTATCGTTCTACGAGGACTACCCGGTTTGCGGCGCGAACAACGATTGGTCGCGTGCGGTGGCACCGATCTGCAATGCGATCGACTTTGGCCACCGCAGAAAGGTCATGATCTTCAGCGCTGCGGGCAATGGCGAGACCGAACTTGTCAATCTCGGCAAACCACAGTTTCCGGGCGAGCACCCGTCAGTGGTCGCCGTGGCTGGTGCAGAAGAGCGCTACGCGGTCGAAGGTCAGCTTGATTCCAACTGCTTCTTGTCCTACTGGTGTCAGTGGCGTGGAGAACCGATGGGGCTATACCCCCAGAATCGCACCAACGCACCCGGCATAAACGGGATGTATGCGCCGGCGCGGTCCATCGTGTCGACGGTTGCAGTCGGAAGCATGATGCAGGGAAATACGTCAACTTGGGACTACATCTACCGATGCGCGGACGCCAGCCCCTACGACGAATCCGGCACGTTCAACGACGGCTATGGCAGTTGCACGGGCACGTCGATGGCGACCCCGCATCTATCCGCCCTGGCGGGCATTCTGCGGTCGATCAACCCCCTGCTGCCGGCCTTGCCGACCGACCATAACGGCCAGGCCGAGCCTCGGACGGCGATCCGGACCCTTCTGCACAACAGCGGCTCGCACCAAACGCCTTCGGCGCGGTGGGGTCACGGTATGCCGGACGCCGCGGTCGCAGTCGCCGACACCGTTGCACAGACGGCCAACCGGTTGACGCCGCTGTTCGCGTTCTACAGCAGCGGACGCTATGACTATCTATACACGACCGTTCCGCAGATGGCCACCGCGGCCCTGGCCGGATTCATCACACCCGATCCATGCGCGTGGTTTCCGTGCAGTCCCTGGTATGCCAGCACGGGCGGCACCACGGTTACGGGCTACGCACAGTTCCCGGATGCCGGCACCGAAAGCACCAGCGTGCCGCGAGCCGAGGTGTGGATCTTCACGACCCCGCAGAATCCCAAGAATTCGAGCATTCCTTTGGTGCCGCTGTACCGCTTCAGTTGGCGCTGCGGCGATCCGACGCCCTATCCGCCCGCGGTATGCAGCAGCAACTCGCAACATACGGATTCGGCCTACAGCGCCGACCCGATCAACGGCATCGGGTTCTTCGAGAGCGCCGGGTACAGACTGGACGGCATCGAAGGCTACATCTACCCGCGCACCATGGCCCAGCCGGCAGGCACGGTTCGCCTCATGCGCAAGTACAACCCGACGCTGGACGATCATGCGATCTTTCCCGAGACCCGGCTGGCCGCGATGCTGGCAGCCGGATACACCGACAACACGGGCGGTACCGACTGGATCGGCTATGTGTATCCCAACATCGATGGCAACGTGCCGGCAATCCAGTAGCGGCGGCGCCTTGAGTTCGCGAGGAGCCTACCGATGATCCGCACGCTGACTGCCTTCTTCGCCGCCGCCTGCCTGGCGTCGGCCGTTCTCGCCCAGCCGCAACCCAAGGGCGCCGCCACCTCGCTGGAGCTGAACCCGCATGGGGTCGGCCACCTGCTCGTGGTGCCGTACTTCAACACGCAGGGCGGCAATGCCACGCTGCTGAACATCACCAATGCGAGCCCGGCGGCCAAGGCGATCAAGATCCGTTTCCGCGGCGCCGGCAATGGCGACGAGCTGTTGAGCTTCCAGGTCTTCCTGGCTCCGCGCGACATGTGGAGCGCGAACATCTCCGCCGGGACCGATGGCCTGCCGGTCATCACCACGACCGATCGCTCCTGCACGCTGCCGGCAGTGGTCAACGGCACGCAGTTCCGCACCACGCGGCTGAATCCGGCGCTGACCGGCGATGCGCTGGCCAACCAGGCGCGCGAGGGTTACATCGAGATCATCACGATGGGCGACATCATCGAGGGCACGCCGTTGCGCACCGAGATGCGACCGCTGACCAACAGCCCGCCGTGCACCGCGTCGGTGTTGGACGCGCTGACCCGCTTCGATGCGCAGCTCGCCCCGCCCACCAGCGGGCTGATGGCCAACTGGATCCTCATCAACGTGGCGCAGACCACCACCTGGTCGGGCGAGGCGCTGGCCTTCGAAGCGCGGCTCGACGGCGCCGCCAGCACCGGCAACAACGTATTCTTTCCGCAGACGGCGGCACCGCTGACCGGCGCGGACATCGACAGCTACTCGGCCGATCCGCTGTATCACTTCGTCAATGGCACCCCGATCATCGCGCCGTCGAGCCTGAGCCTGCCGGATCTGTCCACGCCGTACACCGCGGCGGTGGCTACGCCGCAGGACCAGGCCACCGAGTTGAGCTACGAGATCGCGGCGCGGGAAACTGTCGTCGAGTACCTGACCAACCCGGCCATCGGGGCCTCGACCGACTGGGTGATCTCGATGCCCACGCGCCGCTATCACCTGGCCGTGGACTACTCGGGGCCGAGGCTCGTGAGCAATCGGGGCACGTACGGAAATCTGGGTGCGGCGTACTTCACCGACCTGCCTGGACAACCGCTCGATCTCGGCCAACCTTGCTACAAGGCGTTTATGCGCTTCTCCATCGTGGCGTACAACCGCGAAGGATTGATGTCCGGGGGACCTGTGCCGGATTTCCGTTACGTCTCCTTCTGCGGCATGGTGTCGGTGCTGAGCATGCAGGGAGCAGCGAATCCACCGTCGGCGACGTTGCGGGCCGCGACGACCCGGACAAGCATTGCTGATTTCTACTTCCCCACCGATGGTTCCGTGAGCATCAATTGGGAGATCTTCGAACCTGACAAGGGAGTGCCCGTGGTCGTGCGTCAATTCGCGCGTGCGGTGAACAACGCGGCGTCGCCTGGCGTCTCGGGAACGTACGGTGCCACGACAGCCGGGCGCACGACGATCCGCGGAGTCCTGCCGCAGTAGGCAGTAGGCAGTAGGCGGCAGGCAGCGGGCACGGTTGTCGGTCGCAGCGACGACCTGCGCCGACATCGACAAGCACTCTTGCCCTTTGTGCGGCGGCAGCGCTCCCCGCGCGGTTGAGTCGCGCGGCCGGTTTTCGAGATGGATGACGCGATGGCAGGTGCGTGAACTGATGCCGTCAGACCATCGAGACGTCATCTGAGTGAGCGGCCGTGGTCCGCCGCTACGCGCCTTCATCGCCCGAGGCGACCCGCCCGGAACACCGACTCGCATTCACTCGGTGCTTTCGATGTTCTCACACTCTGGGACGCGGCCGGACCCGGACCAATCCGGGTTATCCTGACCATCGATGGCGATACCCCGACCGCTCCAGCGACACGTCCTGCAGGCGATTCACGCAGCCTCGGGGCGGTGCCGCACGAAGACCAGGGGGCGGGCCGATCGGCAAGGAATGGCGTCGTGAATTTTCTCCTGGGCGTCGGGGCGCAGCGGTGCGGCACCACGTGGCTGAGCAGCTATCTGACGAGCCATCCGCAGGTGTTCCTGTCGCCGTACAAGGAGCTGCACGTCTTCGACGCGATGTTCGCACCCGAGACGAGCGGATACACGCGCGAGAAGCGATTCGAGGAACTGCACTCCTGGCTCAACAAGCTTCTGACCGAAGGGACCTACTCGCCGCCGCACCTGGCGCAGGCACTCGAGCGGTACGCACTGTCGCTGAGCGAGAACACCTACCTCGCGTACTTCAAGCGCTACACGCGCGACCAGCACAAGGTCGTCGGTGAGATCACGCCCTCCTACAGCCTGATTCCGGACGCCGGCTTCGAGTTCATCCGGAATTTCCTGGTGCAGGCCGGCCTGCGCCCCAGGGTGATCTTCATACTCCGCGATCCGGTCGATCGACTGTTTTCGCAGCTCAGATTCAACCAGCGGCGCGGCGCGGCCAACGTGGCGGATGCGTATGCCTCCGCGCTGTCGCGGCCGGGAATCACGATGCGGACGAGGTACGACCTCACCATCGGGAACCTTAGTCGTGCGTTCAAGGAGGACGAGCTGCTGTACTTGCTGTACGAGGAGTTGTTTCGCGACGAAACCGTGGAGGAGGTGTGCCGGTTTCTCGGAATCGAGGCCAGGCCCGCGGACCTCTCGACGCGAGTCAACGCCGCTCCGGACGTGGGCCCGATCGATCCGGAGTTCGCGCAGGCCGCGCGGGCGTATCTCGCCCCCGTCTATGAATTCTGTGCCGACCGGTTCGGACCGGAGCGGATTCGGGCGCTCTGGAGGCACTACTGATGCCGGTTCTGCTCGATGGCGCGACAGCCGCAGCAGCTTGACGTGCGGCAGGCGCTGGCGCAGGCGTCGTCTCTGCAGAGATCCGGCCGCACCGCACAGGCGGAGCAGGTCTGCGAGGCGATCCTGCGTGCCCGACCCTCGGAACCGATCGCGCTGCAGTTGCTCGGCGTCTGCCGCCTGCAGCGCGGCGCCTTTGCCGCCGCCGAGCAGGCGTTCGCGGCGAGCCTGCGCGTGCAGCCGTTCCAGGTCGCGGCGCTGACCAATCGCGGCATCGCGCTGCATGCGATGAAGCGCTACGAGGAGGCGCTTGCCTGCTATTCACATGCTCTGGCGCTCGAGCCGCGCCAGCCGGCGACGCTGAACATGCGGGGGCTGGCGCTGGTCGAGCTGGCTCGCTTCGACGAGGCGTTGTCGAGCTTCGATCGCGCGCTGCAGATCGCGCCCGACCTCGCGGAGGCGTGGTGCAACCGCGGCAACGCGCTGACGCAACTGCAGCGCCTCGAAGAGGCGCTGGCGAGCCTCGATCGCGCCGAGGCGCTTCGTCCGGACTACGGCCAGGCGCTGTCGAACCGGAGCATCGTGCTGAACCTGATGCGGCGGCACGATGAGGCCCTGGTCGCCGCCGATCGGGCGGTCGCGCTGCTGCCGGCGAGCGCCGTCGTTCACCGCAACCGCGCCGACGCGCTGTCAGGACTGTCGCGGACGGGGGAAGCGCTCGCGGCCTACGAGCGCGCGGTCGAGCTCGATCCGAACGATGTGCACATCGTCACCTCCCGCGCCATTCTGCTGACGGTGCTCGGCCGCCACGAGGAGGCAAGGCGCGACCACGATCGCACCCTGGCGTTGCTGGTCGAAAGAGAGCGGGCTATCGCAAGGCAGATCGGTGCGGCCGATCCAGCCGCGGCCGCGCCGCCGCACCTGCGGCGTCTGCTGGCGCAAACGCACTACCACCGTGGCCAGTTGCTGACCGATCTCGCACGCTTCGCCGAAGCGATCGAGTCGCTCGACACCGCCACGCGGTGGCAGCCCGACCACGTCGAGGCGCACGTCTCCGCGGCGCTGAACCGCTTGCGGCTCGGCGACTTCGAGCACGGGTGGGCCGGATTCGAGTGGCGGCGGCGGCGCGCGGACGCGGACCGAATCCTGCGACGGTTCGATCGCCCCGACTGGCACAGCGACGAGGATTCGAACGGGCTGCGCGTGCTGCTGCACGCGGAACAGGGGTTCGGCGATTCGATCCAGTTCTGCCGCTACGCGCCGCTGGTCGCGGAGCGCGGCGCGCACGTGTGTCTGATCGTGCAGCCGGAGCTGAAGTCGCTGCTGGCGAGCCTGCCCGGCGTCGAAGTGATTGGCAACGGTGAAGCATTGCCGCCGTTCGAGCGCCATTGCCCGTTGATGAGCCTGCCGTTCGCCTTCCACACGACGCTGCAGACGGTGCCGGCGCGCATTCCGTACCTGAAGGCGGATCCGGCGTCCGTGCGCCAATGGCATGCGCTGCTCGAAGAGCGCGCGCGCGAAAGCGGCCGGCTGCCCCGGATCGGGGCCGTATGGGCCGGCAGTCCGCGCCACGCCAACGATCGGGCGCGCAGCGTTCCGCTCCACGCATTCAGGTCGCTGTTCGGCCGTGCGGCGCAGTTCATCAACCTGAACAAGCAGCTCGTGGCCGCCGATGCCGATACGCTCGAATCCCACTCGGTCTGGTGTCCGGGCGACCTGCTGGTCGATTTTGCGCAGACCGCGGCCCTGGTCGAGAATCTCGACCTCGTCGTCACTGTCGACACCTCCGTCGCGCATCTGGCCGGTGCGCTCGGCAGGCCGGTGTGGATCCTGCTCGGTGTGCCGACCGACTTCCGCTGGATGCTGGAGCGAGACGACAGCCCGTGGTATCCCACCGCGCGCCTGTTCCGCCAGCGCGCGCGCGGCGACTGGGATGAACTGATCCGGCGCACCGGCGCTGCGCTCGACGACTGGCTGGCGGCCCGAACCGATGCAGACCCAGCCCGGTGATCATTCCAGTGCCGTGGCGCGGGCGGCCCAGCTCTTTCAGCAGGGGCGGCACGCGGAAGCGGCGCGGCTGTGCCAGGCGGTCGTGCGCGCCGAGCCCGATCATGCGCAGGCGCTGCACCTGTTCGGCCTCTGCCTGATGCACCTGGGCGACGTCGCCGTCGCAGAGCGTGCGTTCGCGGCTTCGTTGGCTTCGAACCCGGATGATCCGGCCGCGCTGGCGAACCATGGCGTCGCCCTGTTCACGCTGCAGCGGTTCGACGATGCGGTGGCGCGCTACACGCGGGCGCTCGCGATCAAGCCGGCCGACGGCATGCTGCACTGGAACCGCGCGCGGGCGCTGGCCGCCGGCGGGCGCAGTCACGAAGCGCTGTGCGACTTCGAGCGCGCCGATGAGTTGCTCGGGCGGCAGGAGAAGCTTCTGCACGAGATGCTGGCGACGGCGGATCGGCTTCTGTCGTCAGCTCCGGGCGATCGCGCCGCACTGCTGGCGCGCGGCTCCGCGCTGTGCGGGCTGCGCCGCTGGCGCGATGCGCTGGAGGTGTACCAGCCTCTTCTCGCGCACGACGCCGACAACGAGGAAGCGTTGCGCGCCGTCGCCGCGGTCTATCTGCGGCTGGAACGTCCGGACGACGCGCTGAATGCATGCGAGCGCGCATTGCTGCGCGATGGCAGCGATGTCCCGGCGCTCAGCAGTCGCGCTGCAGCACTTGCGAATCTCGGCCACTATCAGGAAGCGATCGCCACGCTCGACCGGGCGATCGAACTCGACCCGAACGATGCGGGGCTGCACTGGAACCGGGCGCTGTATCGACTCGTTCAGGGCGAGTTCGCGCAGGCGTGGCCCGACTTCGAATGGCGCTGGCAGCGCTCCCCTTATCTCAAGTGGCTGCGGCAGTTGCCCGAGCGGCTTTGGGACGGTCGCGAGGACGTGCGCGGCAAGACGATCCTGCTGCACTCCGAGCAGGGTTTCGGCGACGCGATCCAGATGGTGCGGTACGTGCCGCTGCTGGCCGCGCGCGGGGCGCAGGTCATCGTCGGCGCGCACGCGCCGCTCAAGCCGCTGCTGGAGACCGTCCCGGCCGTCGCCGGCGTGATCGTCAACGGCGAAGAGATGCCGCAGGTCGACCTGCATTGCCCCTTGGTGAGCCTGCCGGCGCGGTTCGGAACGACACTGGAGACGATTCCGGCATCGGTGCCCTACCTGCGCACCGATGCGCGGCGTGTCCGGCAATGGTCGGAGCGGATCGGCCCGCGCCGCCGCATCCGCGTCGGACTCGCGTGGTCGGGCAGCCCGACGCACGACGAAGACCACCGGCGCAGCATGCAACTGGATGCACTGGGGCCGCTGTTCGAAGTGCCGGCCGAGTTCCACTGCCTCGGCAAGTTCGTCACGGAAGAAGAGCGCGCCGCGCTGCCGCGCTTCGGCATCCGGCACTACGGTGAAGAGCTGACCGACTTCGCCGAGACCGCGGCGCTGGCAAGCCTGATGGACCTCGTGATCTCGGTCGACACGTCGATCGCCCACCTCGCCGGCGCGCTGGCTTTGCCGGTGTGGCTGCTGATCTCGAATCCGCCCGAGTGGCGCTGGATGCTCGAGCGCGAGGACAGCCCGTGGTATCCGACGGCCCGGCTGTTCCGCCAGCGCACGCGCACCGACTGGGCCGATGTCGTCGCGCGCGTGGCGCAGGCGCTTGCCGCGCGCATCGCGGAGTCCGAGGCGAATGCCGTGAGCGAAGCGCGCAGTCGGTGATCCTTCGACCATGAAGCAGCAGCCCCCTGCGGCGCGTCCGCCAGCATCGACGATCGAATTTCAGACCGCCTTGCAGAACGCCAAAGCGGCATATCTGCGCGGCGATCTCGCGGAGGCCGAACGGCTCGGCCGCATGGTCATCGCTACGCGACCGGATCATGTCGTGGCGCTGCAGATGCTCGGCCTGATCGCGGCGCAGGCCCAGCGCCCCGCGGAAGCCTACGAGTGGTTCATGAAGGCGGCGGCAAACGGTGCCGATCGGCAGTCGGACCTGCATAGCAATCTGGGGACGATGCTGGCGCGAATGAATCGTCCGGAAGACGCGCTGAAGAGCTACGACCGCGCGATCGCGCTGAAGCCGGATTACGCGGAGGCGTTCAACAACCGCGGCATGATCCTGCGCGGCCTGAAGCGGATTCCGGAAGCGCTCGACAGCTTCGCCCGCGCGATCGCGCTGAAGCCGGACTTCGCGCTCGCCTGGAACAACCAGGGCATTGCCCTCGGAGAACTGGGACGCCCGGAGGAAGCGCTTGCCAGCTTCGAGCGCGCCATCGCGCTGAATCCCGGCATCGCCGAGGCGCACTACAACCGCGGCTGCGCGATGATCGAGTCGAGACGGACCGCGGAAGCCATAGCCAGCTTCGACCGCGCGCTCGCCGTCAGGCCCGATTACGCCGAGGCGCTGAACAACCGCGGCTGCGCGCTGCGCGATGTGCTGCGTCCGGCCGACGCGATCGACAGCTTCGAGCGCGCCCTCGCGCTGCGGCCCGACTACGCCGAGGCATACAACAACCGGGGCCATGCGTTGCTGGACCTGAAGCGCAGCGCGGAAGCGGCGGCGAGCTTCGCGCAGGCACTGGCGCTCGCGCCGGACCTGCCCTTTGTTGCCGGCATGCATCTGTTCTCGAAGCTGCTGATCTGCGAGTGGTCGCAGCTCCAGGAACGGGTCGAACGGCTCGAGAAGGACATCGGCGCCGGAAGACCGGTGTGCCCGCCCTTTCCGCTGCTGGCCCTGTCCGGCTCGGCGGCGTTGCAGAAAGCGGCGGCGGAAGTCTGGACCAAAGAGAAGGCTCCGCCGCTCGCAGGCTCGGGAGCCGTTCCCCGCGTACCTGCGCACGGAAAGATCCGGATCGGGTACTACTCGGCGGATTTCTTCTCGCACGCGACGTCCTACCTGATGGCCGAGCTGTTCGAACTGCACGACCGCTCGGCTTTCGAGCTGATCGGCTTCGACTTCAGCCCGCATCGGGACGCGATGTCGCGCCGTGTCTCGGCGGCCTTCGATCGCTTCATCGACGTGCGCGGCATGAGCGATGCGGAAGTGGCCGGGCTGTCACGCGAGCTCGAGGTCGACATCGCCGTCGATCTGAAAGGGCACACCGAGCATTGCCGCCTCGGCATATTTGCCCGGCGGGCGGCTCCGATCCAGGTGAACTATCTCGGCTACCCCGGCACGATGGGCGCCGCGTACTTCGACTACATCGTGGCCGACCGGATCCTGATTCCCGCCGGAAGCCAGACACACTATTCGGAGAAGATCGTCTATCTGCCCGGCAGCTATCAGGTCAACGACCGGAAGCGGAGCATCGCCGACACGACCTTGTCCCGCGCGCAGCTCGGGCTGCCCGCGGACGCGTTCGTGTACTGCTGCTTCAACTACAACTACAAGATCACTCCCGCGATGTTCGACGTCTGGATGCGCATCCTGCGCCGGGTCGAAGGCAGCGTGCTGTGGCTGCTCGAAGACAACGCCGGAGCCGTCGCCAACCTGAGGGCCGAGGCTGAAAGACGCGGCGTGTCCTCGGCGCGGCTCGTCTTCGCGCCGCGCCTGCCGCTGCCCGAGCACCTTGCGCGGCAGCGGCGTGCCGACCTGTTTCTCGACACGCTTCCGTGCAATGCGCACACGACCGCCAGCGACGCGCTATGGGCAGGGCTGCCGCTGCTGACCTGCACGGGCGAGGCTTTCGCCTCGCGCGTCGCCGCGAGCCTGCTGGCCGCGGCAGGGCTAGGCGAGCTGGCGGTCGCCAGCCTGCCGGAGTACGAGGCGCGCGCGGTCGAGCTGGCGCTCGATCCTCAGGCGCTCGCCGCGTACCGCGCCCGGCTGAATGAAGCACACGTGAGCGCCCCGCTCTTCGATACGCCGCGCTATGCGCGCAACCTCGAAGCCGCCTACCGGCGGATGGTCGAGCGGCTGCTAGACGGTCTCGCGCCCGAGGACATCGATGTCGCGGCGTGACGCGTCGCGCGCCGGCGCCGCGCGAGCCGGTCGCGGCGTGCGCAGCGACGGGACTGCCCGATGAAGTCGACCTCGGGCGAGCACTACCTCGCGCTGGATCACGTCCGCGCGATTGCGTGCGCGCTGGTCTTCGTCTGGCATTTCACGCACACGCAGGACGGCACTCCGGTGCCGTTCGAGTACGTGCCGTCGATCTTTCCGTTCGCGATCCTCGACGAGGGCCATACCGGGGTCGCGCTGTTCATGACGCTGAGCGGCTACCTGTTCGCGAAGCTGCTCACCGGCAAGAACATCTACTACGGCCGGTTCCTGTTCAATCGCGCCTTGCGCCTCGTGCCGCTGCTGGCGCTGGTGATCGTGATCGTCGGCGTCCGGCGCGCCATTGCGGGAGAGCCGCTCGCGCCTTACGCCGCGTCCGTGCTCGATGGACTGATCCTGCCGTCGCTGCCCAACGGCGGCTGGTCGATCACGGTCGAGTTCCACTACTACCTGGTCATCCCGGTCTTCCTGTGGCTGCTGCGGCGTTCGCGCTGGCTGCCGCTCGCGATCGTGTTCGCGGCGCTGGCGCTCAGAATCGTTCTGTACCGGCAACTGGGCAGCGTTCAGTGGGCCGCGTACGGCACGATCGTCGGGCGCGTCGACCAGTTCGCGCTCGGCATGTTCGTCTTCCAGTTTCGCGATCGCTTCGCCGGGCGGCATCTGGTTGCCGCCGTCGTGCTCACCGCCTTCGCCGGCTACTACTGGTACTACGACCTGCTCGGCGGCTTCTATCGCAATCCGTCGTTTCCCTCGCCCAGCCCGCTGTGGATCTTCCACACGACGCTCGAAGGCGCGGCCTATGCGATCGCGGTCGCGTGGTACGACGCCTCGTTCGCGCCGGCGGACCGCGGCTTCTCGCGCCTGCTCGGCACGATCGGCACGTACTCGTACTCGATCTATCTGCTGCATTTCTTCTTCGTCTTCGACGCGGCGCTGTTCGTGCACCGGCATGTGATGGCGCTGGGCAACTTCTACGTCGCCTGCGTCTGGGCACTCGGCGCGCTGCTGCTGATGATCCCGGTGGGATACCTGAGCTTCAGGTTCGTCGAGGCGCCGTTCCTGAAGCTGCGGCGCCGCTACATCTACGCGCCGGTCGCGGCGGCCGCCTGACGCCGATCGTGCCGCTCGCGGCGAACTGATCCGGCGCCTCGTCGTACATCCGTCGCGGCGGCATCACGACCAGTCGTGACGCAGCGACACGAGACCCGGCAGCCGCGCGGGCGCGGCGAACATGAAATGGATGTAGTGCAGCCACTCGTCGTACACGACGATGCCCTGCGAATCGAACAGGTACGCGCTCACCACGTATTCGCCGCTGCGCAGCGGTATGTCCGGGAACGTGACCGTCGCGCGCCACCGGCCCGAAGCGTCGCGCCGCGCCGTCGCGCCGTCGACGTGGGTCGCGACCGACGTCACGCCCACACCTCCGACCAGTTGCAGCATCACGCCGATGCTGGGCGCCTCGTCACCGGCGACGGCGGCTTCGACAGTGACAACGAGATCGGGGCCGGTCAGAAGCGGCGGATCCCCTTTCGACAGCGACGCGACCTTGACCACGGTGATCGCGCCGCGCCGATCCGCGGTAGCGGGCGCCGGACCGGACTGCGTCATGGTGGCGGCCGGTGGCAGGCGTTGCGCGTCGAGCAGGCGGACATGCGTTTCGTAGGCCGCGAGCACCAGTTCCGTCGGCCCGAGCTGCTGCACCCGGCCGCCGTCGAGCCACAGCGTGGCATCGCAGAGCTGGCGCACGTGGTACTGACTGTGCGAGCAGAACAGGATCGTGCAGCCCGAGCGGCGGAAGGCGTCGATCCGCTCCACGCACTTCTTCTGGAAGTGCTGGTCGCCGACTGCGAGCGCCTCGTCGATGATCAGGATCTCGGGTTCGACCGCGGTCACGAGCGAGAACGCGAGCCGGACCGCCATTCCCGATGAGTACGTCTTGACCGGCCGGTCGATCGCCGCTTCGAGTTCGGAAAAGGCGATGATCTCGTCCTCGCGCCGCGCCAGCTCCGCATCGGGGATGCCGATCAAGGCGCCCGCGAAGCGCAAGTTTTCACGCCCGGTGAACTCGGGGTGGAACCCCGCCCCGAGTTCGAGGATCGCGGTCAGGCGGCCGTCGCGCGGCCGCACGATCCTCCCGTTGCTCGGCTGCAGCGTCCCGGCGACAAGCTTGAGCAGTGTGCTCTTGCCGGCGCCGTTGTCCCCGATCACGCCCAGGCACTGGCCCGGATCGAGCGTCAGCGACACGTCGCGCAGTGCCCAGTGTTCGCGGTACGTCTTGCGGCCGGTCAGCAGGCCCTGCAGTCGCTGCGACGGCGAGTCGTACAGCCGGTACAGCTTGCCCAGGTCTTCGATGACGAGCGCGGCAGTCAAGGTTCGCGCCTACAGCCAGTCGATCAACTGTTCGCGGCTTCCCGCGACGAGGCGGTCGAGCAGCAGTGCCGCACCGGCGAACCATGCGGCCATCGCGCCCCACACCTCTGCGTCCGGCACCCGCGCGTCGAGCAGCAGCGACTGCAGGCCGAGGACGGGCGGCGTCATCGGGTTCAGCCACAGCGCCCACTGCAGCGGCTGCGGGAACATCGACGGCAGGAACAGCACCGGCGACAGGAACGCGCCGATGCCGAGGAAGAATCCGACCACCTGCGCGATGTCGCGCACCGCCGCGACCAGGATCGCCAGCGCGTACGCGAGGAGGAACCACGTGAACAGCATCACCAGCAGCAGGATCGGGAGCAGCAGCAACGCGGCGCCGAAGCTGTGCGCCGGCGCATACGCGAGCACGAGGACGAGCGTCAGCGGCAGATACACGAAGGCGCCCGTCAGCACCGCGCGCGCCGGGAACAGCGCCGTCGGCAGCGGATTCTTCTGCAGCAGCGGTCCGGCTTCGATCAGGCTCCCCATGCCGCGCGCGATGGCATCGCAGAACGCCATCCACGGCACGAGGCCGACGATCAGGTACGTTCCGACCGCGGTGGTCGTCGTGCCCGCGCCGAGCCGCATCTTGAAGACGAGGTCGAACACCAGGTAGTAGACGGCGATCGTCAGTAGCGGCTGCGCGTACAGCCACGCGATTCCGAGGATCGACCCCGCATGGCGCGCCGCCAGCTCGCGCCGGGCCATCAGCACGAGGAGTGTGCGCGCCCGCCACAGCGCGGCGAGCTCGCTATTCAACGCACGCACGCGGCAGACCGATGCAGTCTGCGACGAAACGCGCCGCGCTTCGCCGCGTCATCCGGGTGAGCTGCGCGGCCGTGCCGGGCAAATCGGCGCGCACCACGCGTTCGATCAATGCTTCTGCGCGGCGAACTGCTTGACCGCCGCCTCGTCGACGCGGATGCTGCCTTCGATCGGCGCGACCAGGCTGGTGCGCCGGTCGCGCGCGTCGCGCGCGGCAAGGTCGCGGATCAGCGCGTCCTTGACCTCGTCGAACGGCGGAACCTTCGCGGGCTTGCGCTCCTCGAGGCGGATGATGTGCAGGCCGAATTCGGTCCGAACGACGCCGCTCAGATCGCCCGGGCTCTTCAGCGCGAAGGCGGCCGCCTCGAATTCCGGCGCCATCTTGCCGCGCGCGAAGAAGCCCAGGTCGCCGCCCCCCTCCGCGCTGCCGGGGTCCTGCGAATTCTCCTTCGCGAGCGTGGCGAAATTCTCGCCGGCACGGGCGCGGGCCAGCAGTTCGTCGATCCGCTTTTCGGCGTCGCAGGAGCGCGCGTCGATCAGGATGTGCTGCACCCGGACCTGCTCGGGAGTTTCGAACTTCTTCGGATTGGCGAGGTATTCCGAATGCGCGAGCCGCTCCAGCGCGTCGCGCGACGGGGTCTGCGCATCGCTTTTGGCCACCTGCGCCTCGGCCAGCACCTGCTCGCGCGCGAGCCGCAACCGCGCGGCGATCGCAGGATCCTTGTCGAGGCCGTCGCGCTCCGCGGCGCGCGCGAGCGCACGGCGGGTCAGCACGTTCTGCGCCATGCGGCCGACATAGCCGAGTTCCGAAAGCGCCTGGGCGCGAAGCTCGGCCGGCGCCCTCTGCGCTTCGGCCACTACGTCATCGCCGGTGACCGCGGTGCCGTCGGGCATCGTGGCAAGCACGGCTTCGGCCGCCCCGGCTCTCGCGGAGAGTGCGGCAAGCAGAGCAAAAAGGTAAGAAGCAATCGATCTCATCGGAACAACGGGTTTGCTGAAAAGAAAACAGAAAGGGCGGGGTGACCCCGCCCTTCCTTAGAACAACACCTGACGTCAGGTCAATTGGCGACCGACATCGTGGTCGCGTACGGAACACCCTTCTGCAGCGTCCGGCCACCCCACGTCGCGGCATACGTCCCCGACACGCCGGCACTCGCCGCACCGTTGAAGGCGCGCACGAATTCCGTGGTCAGCGCCGGGATTCCGATGTTGGCGGGATTCGGAGCCGCGGTGTTTGCGACGGGGTTCGCCGACGTCCATGTACCCCAGCCGGCAATCTGGTGAGTGGACGGCAGCGCGATGTTGCCGCGCGCGACCATCGACTTCAGCGCGTTGGAGGCCGGCGTCGTGTTGGCCGAGTTGGTCACCGAGCCCGTAGGCACCGCCACGCCGTTGATCGACAGCGTCGACACCTCGCCGCACAGGCTGGGCGCCGGCGCGGTGGTGTTCGGCGAGAACACCGGGCCGGTCGGAGCGACAGTCTGCTCCTCCTGGCTGAGGAAGGCCACCGAGTCGACCTGCAGGCAGCCCTGATAGCCGGTCAGCGCCACGTTGCCGTTTGTGAACGAGGGCGACACCTTCTTCCGGAAGTAGACCGCATTCGCATCAGCGTTGTTGCCGTGGTTGTCAAAAAGCGCCGCCGTCGTGCCGGAGTAGTCGACCGCGATGTAATAGCGCCGCGTCGGCATCGATACGACCCAGTCCGTCGAAGCCTGGATGCCAGCGTTGGTCAGGAACTCGGTCGCGACCGTCTGCACCGCCAGCGCAGAACTCAGCGAATTGGCTTCGAGCTGCGGGCTCACCGCGCCGACGATATACGGCGTCGACAGGTCCGGCAGATCGTAGTATGCGCCGACGATCTTGCTTCCGCGGATCAGCGGATCTGCGGTGTTGGCGCTGATCTGTGCTGGCGACAGCGCCGTCTGAAGCTGCGGCCAGTAGACCTTGTTGCCGAAGCCCGGAGCGCCACCTGCGGCTAAGCGCGCTTCGAGCGCCGCGGCTTCGCCGGTCCAGGTCGTCGTCTGCGGAACGTTGATGATCGTCCAGTTGCCGAACAAGCCGGTCGACGGAACAGTGAGCTGCGGGTCGTTGATCGTCAGGGTGTTCAGGATTGCAGTGGCGCACTCCGGAACGCCGGCGACGTGCTTGGTCGTGTCGTACAGCGGATTGTCACTTGGGCCGGTCCCGGTCGTGGGCCAGATGTCACCCATGTTGAAGACTTCGACATAGCCCTCGCGCGTCTCGCTGGCCAGCGCGTCGCCCGTCAGCTTGCCGTTCAGGCGAGCGGTGACGAAGGACACCGGCGTGCCGTCGGTGGGAATCTGCGGCACCGTGCAGGTCTTGTCGGTCGTCGAAAGCTGCGACAGGCCCGTCGTCGCGTTCTTGGTGATCGCGGCCGTCCACACGTCGCCCGGCGACAGGAACACCTGGAAGTCCAGGATGTCGTCCGAGTTGGAGGCGCCGCGGAAACGGACCTTGATGGCCTTGCCGTTCACCGTATCCGTGTTGACGATGTTCAGCAGCGTTGCGTTGCCACCTTGCGTGTTGAAGTACGGGAAGATCAACGCGTGCCCCACGCCCGCGGGGTTGAACTCGCGGACGGTGGCAGTTGCCTGGGCGTATGCGGAGCTGGCGATGCTCCCCAGTGCCGCCGTGACGCTCAGTGCGATAAGACGTTTCTTCATGAAGGCTCCTTCTTTTGTCAAAGACTGGTTGTGCGCACAACCTCGATTGGCAACACGAAAAGAAATTACCACGCTCGATCAAACATCAACAACGGAAAAACGGATGAGTCGCGGCGTTTAGTTGCACGAAAGCAACGGCTAACTCTCTGTGGATTCGATAGCGCCCTCCCCTCGCTGCCCACCTAGATCTTCTCGTACTTCCACCACTGCCCATCTTCCCGGACCCAGATCTCGTCATACCCGGTCGAGAAAGTCATCATCCCATGCCCGCGCATCGGCGCCTGGGCGTCGATCTTGACGACGACGTCGCAACGCTCCGTTTCGCATCGCACTGAGACCACCTGCGCTCGCTGCCAGCGGACGCCGCTGCCGAACTGCGACGCGAACCGCTGCAACGGCACCACCGCTCGATAGCCCGGGCTCATCAGACCGTAGGCACGCTCGAAGTTGCCTTCGATCAACGCCGTCCAGCGCTGCTGGGCCCGTTCGCGAACCACTTCTTCCGGCGGACGATTCGACGACGGAATTACCGCGCATCCCGCGAGCCATACTGCCAAAGCCATCGACGCTGCGACGCGCGCCACCGTCTGCCATCTGCTGGATTCCAACTTGCTGCGTCATCCCCGAAAGCCGAACGAGCACGCCTTGCAGAGCAGTCGTTCGATCGATTCATCTTCGCCGCCGGAATATCCTGTCCCGGCAGCGCAGGCGGCGATTCTATCCACGCGTTCGCGGCGGGGCCAGCACCAATTGAAGAGATTCACTTCGGCCTAGCCTCTTCCTGCGACGGAACGGGCCCCGGAGCGCCCGCGCCGAAGCCCTTCGGAAGCAGGCGATGCTGCTCCTCGACGAGCGACTTGAAGCCCGACATCCGTTCACGCATCTCGCCGGCGATGTCGCGCGCGTCCTGCGGCGTGCGGACGACACGCGGCGTGATCACGATCAGCAGTTCCGTGCGCGCCGCATTTCGCGTCTGCGCCCCGAAGAGCGCACCGAGAACCGGGATCTGGCTCAGGAACGGCACGCCGGTGCTGCCGCCGGTGGAACTGTCGCGGATCAGCCCGCCGATGACGAACGCTTCACCGGAACGCACGGCGACGCGGCTCGTGACCTGCCGCTGCAGGAAGGCCCGCTGTCCGGTCGCCGCATCGATCGCCCCGACATCCGTGATCGCCTGATTGACAAGCATCGTGACCACATCGCCCGAGTTGACCGAGGGCGTGACGGACAGATTCACGCCCGTGTCCTTGTACTGGATCGACGTGATCACGTTGCCGCCGTTGGTGATCGTCTCGGACGACTGGACCGGCTGCTGGTCACCGACCATGATCGTGGCCGTGTGGTTGTCGAGCACGACCAGCGACGGACTGGAAATGACGCGGACGAGTGATCGGTCCGCCAGCGCATTCAGGACGGCCCTGATCTGGCCGAGCGAGTTGGTCAGAGAGTACGAGAACCCCGGCTGCGATGGGCCGATGGCGCCGCTCTGGCCCAGATTGAGCTGCCCGGTGCCGACCAGGCCATGCCGCGGTTTGTCGGTGAAGTACCACTCGAGACCGTACTGCAGGTCGTCGGTCAGCGAGACTTCGACGATCGTCGCTTCGATCAGCACCTGCGGCGCGGGCGTGTCGAGGCGCCGCAGCGTTTCCTCGATCCGCTTGAACTCGGACGGCGGCGCATACACGATGACCGCGTTCTTGCGATCGTCGCCGACGATGCGGATGTTCGATCCGAGCGCGAGCGCGGAGACGGCACCGGTGCCGGTCCGCGCCGTGCCTTGTGGCGCAGCGCCCATCGCCGAGGCGATCGCGCCGGCCGATGCCGCAGGCAGCGCGCCGAGCGCGGAACCCGCAGCCGCGGTCGTGGCCCGGTCCGACTGCGCGGTCGAGCCGGTCACGGGGCGCAATCCCGGGGCGACGCCGGTTCCTGCTCCGGTCCCGCCGGCCGCTCGCGGCGACGCCGTGCCGCCCCCGTAGATGCTGTTGAGAATCTCGGCCAGGTGTTCGGCGGAGCCGTTCTGGACCGGGTAGACGAAGAGCCTCGGCTCGGCTTCCGTCTCGCTGGGACGGTCCAGCTTGTCGATCCACTTCTTGACTTCGTCGAGGTAGGCGGCGCGCGGCGTCACCACCAGAACGCTGTTCAGGCGCTCGAGTGGAATGACCCGCAAGGTTCCCAGCAGCGGCTGGCGCGGCGAGACCGCCGGGCCTCCGGCTGAGCCCGATGCAGCGGCGGTCGGCAATGCGTCGGGACTGAGCGCGCGCACCGCGGCTTCGATGTCGCGCACCGACGCGTACTGCAGCGGGAAGATGCCGACCGACATGCCCTTCAGCAGGTCGACATCGAACGTCCGCACCATCTCCAGCCAGCCTTCGATCTGGTTTCGCGTGCCCGCGAGCAGCAGCAGGTTGCGAACGGAATCGACGCGCAGGAACGACTCGGGACGGGCGACCGGCTTGAGGATCTCGGCCATCTCCGGCGCGCCGATGAATTTCAGCGGCACGATCACCATGCCGAATCCGGGCGGCACCGGCGACTGCTCGATGCGCCCGAGCGAGGGAACGATGCCTCGCACGGCGTCGGGCGGACCGACGTGAAAGACGCCCGCCCTGTCCCGCACCATCACGAGGCCGTTCGCCTGCAGCGCCGACTCCAGCAGCATCAGCGCCTCGTCCGCAGGAACCGGCGCCGCTGTCGATATCGTCACCGTGCCACCGATCGGCTGATGGAGGACGTAGCTGTATCCGAGCAGCTCGCTGAGTATCGCGTGGACGACTTCGCGCACCGGCGCCTGCTCGAATTTGAACGAGGATTCTTGCGCCTTGCCGGGCTTCACCGTTTGCGGTTGCGCCGGAGCGATAACGTTGTCGTCGCCGCGAATGAGCGTGGGTTTCGACGCCCGTTGCCTGCTCTCCTTGCCTGCCGCTTCCGCGCTTTCGCTTTCGGATGACGCCGCACTCGCGCCGGGCTTCGCTGCTGCCTGTGCGGCGGCTTGCTCCGCAGGCGATTTCGAGGACGGCAATGCCGGCGCGCCGGGTTGCGTCGGCGATTGGTCCTGGATCGTCGGCTCCGCCCCAGCGGCCGCGGGTGCCTGCCCGCTCGCTGAGCGCTGCTCCGGCGCCTGCGTGGTGGCACACCCGGCAAGCACCAGGATCGCGCTCGCCAGCGCGGTCCGGACAATGCCTGCGCGAATGTTCATGTTCACCGCTGGTTTCCTCATTCGACCTTGAGGGGAGGAAGCCCTCGTGCGGCCCGCCTGGCGTTCACCCTCTCGGCGACCTCGCGTTGTATCTGCATGTTGGCTTCGTAGTTCGACACGTCGTAGCGAGCGCGATCCGCCGCCCTTGAAGCATTCGCCGCCGCTGCGCGCGTCGGCGCAGCGGGCTGCGCCGCAGCCGGCTGCGGCGCGCCCGCTGCGGCGGACGACGGGGCGGCGGGGGCCTGCGCCAGCAGCGGCATCTCGATCTTCTGCTTCGCGCCGCCTGCGCCCGCGAGGATCGCGGTGCGCCCGTCGGCGCCGGCGAGCGTCCAGCCGCCGATCTTTTCGCCGACGCGAAGGTTCTGGGCCTTGCCGCCGTAGACGATGATCGCTCCGCCCGATGCGCCGGAACCGTACGAGCCGAGCAGGCGCATGTCCGCGAGCGCTGCACGCTCCGCGCCGCCTCCTTCGGCCGCAGTCGATACGGGGCCGGGCCGTCGATTCGCCGCGAACAGCGGGCGACTGATCGTTTCCCTGAACTGCGACACGTCGCCGGTCGACGCCGCCGCTACCCCGAGATCGTCGAACGCAGGTCGCAGCGGCGCCGGCTCGGCCCACTGGAATCGCTCCGGCGATGCCCACAGGTACGCGAGCCCGCCTCCGAGCAGCGCGTTGGCGACCAGCAGCGTCCCGATCGCGGACGTCTTCATGGCGCGACTCTCATCGCGGACGCCGTGATCTTCGCCGACATCATCGGCGAGCCGTCGTTGCCGCTGCCCCCGATCGGCTGCAGGCCGAGAAAGTCGACCGAAATCACCGGTGCCTCCGCCTGCAGGGCGACGAGCGCCAGTTGAAGCCGCGACAATGGACCGTCGGCCTGGACCGAGACGCCGATCCATTCGACCTTGCCATCGGTTCTCGCAGGCAGGACCTGGCTGCTCGACACGGTCAAACCGGCCGCCTCCAAGCCGCGCCGTACTGTCTGCTGCAAGGAGCTTCCGATCTTCGCCACATCGCGGTCCGGTCCGTATCCAAGCCGGTCGAGTGCTGCACTCGCCTCCTTGACCCTGCGCTCCAGTTCGGGCCCCGCGTCGCGCAGGCCGAGCACGCGCGCGAGGCGCGGTCCGATGTCCTGCAGTTGCGCCGACGCCTGGTCGTGCTGCTGAAACACGTACTGTCCGACGGCGGCGGCGGCAAGTACCAGCATGCCGGCCGTGATCGCCACCGAGACGCGGGCTCGATGCTTGAGCAACTCCATCACTTTTGCAAACCCGCGCCGACAGTGAACTCGATGGTGAAACTCTCCTTCCCGCCGGATGGGGCGCGCGCGATTCCGGACGGCGCCCTGACGTTCTGGAACTTGGCGTGTGTGCTGAGCGATTGCAGGAGCTGAGCCGCGTTGTCGGCCTGACCAACGAGTCGCACAGCGTTGCCGTTGACCTCGAACCGGGTCAGCACCACGTCATCCGGCAACAGGCGCGTGATCTCGTCGAGCAAGGCGACCACGTCGCGGCGGCTGCGCGCAGCCGCCGTGAGCGCCTGCACTTCACCCTCGAGCTTCACGAGCCTGTCCCGCGCCTGCGTCTGCGCGCGCGAGGCCTGCACGATCTCGGTAAGGCGCCGCTGCGCTTCCTCGGCCTGCAGTCGAAGCTGCAGCGCGGGCGTGGCGGCCAGTGCGACCAGCAGACACGCAGCCAGGCAGGCGAGCGACAGCGCGATGACCCGGGCGCGGCGCTCGCGCGCGAAACGCAGGGATTCGCCGAATCCGGGAAACACGATCGGCGTTCTTCCCCCGGCCGCCCAGACCTCCGGCGCCGATCCCGCCAGACCCGCGCGCCTGGTCTGCAACGCGTGCTCGATCGCTGATCGCGACGTCAGCGCAAGCCGTACGTCGATGCCGCCGTCGTTCCGATCGACGGCATGACCCCACACGAGGTCCTGCACGGGAAACGGGCTCGATGCGTGCGCTTCGAGTTGCGCCGCCTCCCGCACCTCGGCGTCGGCCAACCGCGGCAGGCGCAGCGAGCGTCGCAGGAGCACTTCCTCCGGCAACACGACCGCGATGAATTTCGGCTGTCGCGCCGGTGCCGCCGTGGCGGCGCCGGCGCCCGGCCACGCCGTAACCGAACCATCGGGAAGGAGCACGCGCACAGCCTCTTCGCACCGCAGCCACCGGAACAGCGGCCACTCGAGCGCTTCCGCCCAGCCTTCACGGAGATAGCCAGCGAGTGCCGAAAGATCGAGCCCGAAAAATCTGGCGGCGGTTCGGTCGATGGGTACGTTCATCAGGCGCAATTCTCACTGTGCCGCGACCACGTGACGCTCGGTCCTGTAAGTCGTCCATGGCATTGGAACATCCGGCAGCGAGACGTCGATGACGCTGGTGCTGACGATGGATGCTCGATTCTCGAGTTGAACGGAGGCCTCCACTCGATACCGGGTCGTTGGCGCGTGGCCGACGCTTTCTCCGGGGAAACGCGTCGAATCCGCCATCGGCCCGAGCCGTTCGCGCGCTTCGACGTACTGTGCCGCGATCTGCTCGTTGCCTCTCGCCAGAACTCGGAGTACCGCCCAGGGCGCGGCGGTCGGATCAACGCGGCCACTGCCAACCTGATAGACGGTAACCAGTGAAGCCAGCTTAACATAAAGGTCATAGTCGACGCCGAGCACCTGAAGCAGGTCCTCGGTCGTCGCAAACGGCCCGCCGCGGATTCGAAACGGCGAACCGGCAGCGATGTAGGAATCGTTCTTCGCACCTCGGGCACGCGGAACATCGCCCGCGCTGCGCCAGTCGAGCGTTCTCTGGGCGAGCGTGTTCGCAACGTCCGCCGCAACGCCTCCTCCGAACTCGAACAGATCGGTGAGCAGCGATTCGCCGGCAGCGTTCAGGTCGATCAGACCCGACAGAGGAACGATCTGCACGCGAACGGCGGACCCGTCGATGTTCACTTCGTACGTGCGGTAACCCAGTTCGCGTTCGGAACGCACGGCGAGATCGCGCGCCGCGAGCATGACGCCGGCGTCGGCGATCGCGCCCGCCGCGCTCAGCTCCTTCTGACGGACGACGTCGCGCAGTTCGCCGCGCACCGAATAGGCAAGACCGACCGAGATGATCGAAAGCGCGGCGACGACCCACAGGACGGCAAGCAGGGCAAGCCCGGCGCTTTCGCGTCGTCCGCGCATCAGAGCAGCCGTCCGCGACATGGCTCGGCGCCTCACAGCGGTCCGAACTGAACCCCTGAACCGCCGCCCAGAGTTCGCGTGTCGCTTCCGGGTCCGACGACGGGGACGACGTCGATGACGATGTCGGGCCAGTCCGCGGACTCGGTCCGGATCTGCACCACGATGCGCCGAGGCAAATTGCGCTCATCGGTCCACGCCGTCAACCATTCTCCTGCCTGCTGAGCGTCGCCCTGGTAGCGGAAACCGACGGCCTTGACGTGTCGAACCATCACGCGGGTCTGGTCCTCGCCCCCTTCCAGAGGCGTGTCGGGGTTGACCATCGGTGCGAAGTCGAGCCGCAGGTCCGTATCGCCTGCCGATCCCGCCTCGCCGCTCAAGCGAAAGCGGTACAGGCCGCCCGCGCCATGGCGCGCCGGCATCACGCCGATCCAGCGCAGGTTGCTCGCCGTGCCTTCGAACGCCAGCACCCTGGGAGCGCCGGGCGCGTCGTTCAGCAACCGCGGCGCGATCGAGCCGAGGATCTCGCGCAGAAAGCGGTCCGTGGTCCGCAATTCCTCGTTGCGCCGGATCCTCTCGTCCTGGCGCGCACCCGCGTGCGAAACGGTCCAGATCGTTCCCGCAAGGCCGGTCATGACGAGCGACAGCAGCACGATCGATACGAGCAGTTCGATCAGCGTGAATCCGCGGCACTCGGCAATCTTCGACATCGACGCGATTGGTCAACGCTTCGCGGAGGCGGCTTCCTCGGGTCGCAGGCTCGCGAGCGTGAAGCTGCGTTGCCGGCCGCCGTCGCTCCACGACACGATGACTTCGACCCGGTACAGGCGAATGCGCGGCTCCGGCGCGCGGTCGAATGGCGTGCTGGACACGCTCCATTGCAGATCTTCCCAGACGCCGGACTCGCTCCAGCCGCCTGCCGGCACCACCTGTCGCAGATCGAGTACCGACTCGGCGAGCGCAATCGCTCTCGTGTAGCGCGACGTGTCCGAGATCGAGTGGACTCCCGATCCGATCGCCCGATAGACGATCACCAGCGCCATGGCCATCAAGGCGAGCGCGATGACGACTTCGAGCAGCGTGAATCCCGCGTGCCGCGCCAGCACGCGCGTTTGCGCCATCATGGCAGGCTGGAAATCGCCACTCGCCCGTCGAGCCAGTCGGTCGTCAACCGCACTCCGGCTCCCGTGCGACGAACGATATCGATGCTGCCGCCGGTCGCGTTGCCGTCCGGAAAGAAGCGGACCCGCGCCACCCGATCGGCGAACTCCGTGTGCGCGACGGTCACGTTGACTTCGACGCCTTCCGGCAGCGCGCGCGGGCGCTGGCCATCGATGCCGTATCGCCGGCCGTCCAGATCGACGAAGAACGCGACCCCCCGGCCGGTCGATACAGCCTCGCGCCGCGCGGTCGCAAGCTCCGCCGCGATCGTTCGAACGGCGTCCCGAAACTCCGCCGCTTCGCGCAATCGCTGGTACGCGAACGGAACCACGGCAGTCAGCAATCCGATGATCGCGAGAACGACGAGCAGTTCGACCAGGGTGAATGCGCGCTCTCCTCGCCGACACTCGATACGGGCGGGAAATGTCCGGATGCCCCGGCGCCATTCAGCGTGCATTGCGAATATCGGCGTTCTCACCTTCTCCGCCGGGCGTGCCATCGGCGCCGAGCGAAAGAATTTCGGGATCGCCGTTGGGCCCGGGATTCGCATACTTGTAAGGCCGGTTCCAGGGATCGAGAGGTACCGAACTGGCCTTCAGGTACGGGCCGTTCCAGCCGGATGCATTGGCGGGTCGATGAATCAGCGCGTCGAGCCCTTCTTCGTTGGTCGGGAATCGGCCGACGTCGAGCTTGTACAGCTCGAGCCCCTTTTCGAGGTCAGCGATCTGCACGCTCGCCGTCTTGCTCTTGGCACTGCCGAGCTGGCCGAGAAAACGCGGGCCGACGAGACCGATCAGCAGGCCGAGAATCGCGAGGACGACCAGCAGTTCGATCAGCGTGAATCCGCGCAGGCGCTCGAGGCGGCGATCAGTCATCAGAAAATCATATCGCAAGGTCGTTGATCGTCAGGATCCCGAGCAGCAAGGACACGATCACCATGGCAACGAACAGACCCAGCGCGATGATCAGCGCCGGCTCCAGCAGCGTCAGGCCGCGCTTGATGCCGACCTCGACGTTCCGGTCGAGAATCGTCGCCAGCTCGAGCATCATGCGATCGAGACTGCCGGTCTCTTCCCCCACCTTGATCAGATTGATCGCGAGCGGCTCGAAGGCCCCGGTCTTCTGGAGCGCGTCCGCCAGCCGCCCACCGGACTTCACCTGCGGCATGGTCCCCGTGACCGCTTCGCGCAGCCCGTGATCTTCGATCGTCTCGGCTGCGATTCCGAGCGCGGTGAGGATTGGAACGCCGTTGCCCAGCAGCGTTCCGAACGTGTGGGCAAAACGCGCCTGGTTGTATTCGCGCCGTATCCGTCCGAGCACCGGAAGCCGATTCAAGCGTTCATCGCGCCAGCGCCGGCCGGCGGGCGAGTTCAGCCAGCGCGCGAACACGACCATCAGCAACGCGACCGCAACCAGAAGATAGACGCCGTAGGCGATCGTGAAACGCGACGCCGCCAGCATCACACGCGTCGCCAGGGGCAGCGCATCCTTGGCATCGCGAAAGAGCGACTCGAACTGCGGCACGACGAAGACGAGGATGCCGAAGATCGACACGATCGCGATGCCGAGCAGGATGCCGGGATAGAGCAGCGCCGATGTGACGCTTTCGCGCAGCGCGCGCATGCGCTCCAGGTGGTCGACCAGCCGCGACAGCACCGCGCCGAGCTGCCCGCTCGCCTCGCCCGATCGGACCATGTTGACGTAGAACGGCCCGAAGTGATCCTTGTGCTCGGCCAGCGCGCGGCTCAGCGGCGCTCCGCCTTTGACCGACTCGAGGATCCGCGTGAGAAGCGACGTCACCGGCGGTCGCTGCACCATGCTGAGCAGGATGCGCAACGCGCTGTCGAGCGGCAGCCCGGCGCGGAGCATCACGGCCAACTCCGATGTGAACGCCTGCACGTCCGCCCGCCCGACGCGATCCGGCCGCAGCCGAAAGCGGGCCGCGCGGCCGCGTGGCGCGACCTGCGCGGGCGCTGCTGCGCTCGCCACCCGATCGAAGATGCCGACCGGCGTCAATCCCTGATCGGCCAGGCGCCGCAGCGCATCGTCACGCGACTTCGCTTCGAGCTTCCCTTCGATGACGCGCCCGCGACCGTCGGCTGCCTTGTATGCGAAATCAGGCATCGCTCTGGTCTTGCGTCACCCGCAGAACCTCCTCGAGGCTCGTCATTCCGCCGGCCACCTTGCGCAGCCCGTCCTCGTACAACGAAATCAGCCCGGCGGCGCGCGCGATCTTCTGCAACTCGCTCGCGTCCGTGCCGCGCATGATCGCCTGGCGAACGGATTCGTCGACGATCAGAAGCTCATGAATCGCGGTGCGGCCGAGGTAGCCGGAGCCGCGGCACTGCGCGCAGCCCTGCGCCGCGTACACGGCCTGGCCCCGCACCAGATACCGCCCGAGTCCGCTCTCGGCGACGACGTTCGGCGGCAGTTCGATCGGTTGCCGGCAGTGCCCGCACAGACGCCGCACCAGCCGCTGCGACAGCACGCCGTTGAGCGTCGACGTGATCAGGTAGCGTTCGACGCCCATGTCCTGCATGCGGATGACCGCGCCTGCCGCTGTGTTCGTGTGCAGCGTCGAAAGCACGAGGTGGCCGGTCAGCGCCGACTGCACCGCGATCTGCGCGGTTTCGCCGTCACGCATCTCGCCGATCATGATGATGTCCGGGTCCTGACGCAGAATCGAGCGCAGCGCATTCGCGAACGTCAGCCCGATCTGCGGATGGACGTGGATCTGGTTGATGCCGTCGAGCTGGTACTCGACCGGATCCTCCACCGTCAGGATCTTCTGCACACCGGCATCGAGCTTGGACAAGGCGCCGTACAGCGTCGTCGTCTTGCCCGACCCGGTCGGCCCGGTCACGAGCAGGATTCCGTGCGGTCGCGCCAGCAGCGTCTCGAAGCGCGCCAGCGTATCGGCGCTGAATCCGAGCTCGCTCAGACTGAAGCGGACGCTGGCGCGGTCGAGCACGCGCAATACGACGCTCTCGCCGTGCACGGTCGGCACGCACGAGACGCGCAGATCGAGTTCCCTGCCCTTGACGCGCGTCATGATGCGCCCGTCCTGCGGCAGGCGCCGCTCCGCGATGTTCAGCTGCGCCAGCAGCTTCAGGCGCGAAACGACCGCGGGCGCGAGCCGCGGCTCGATGACCTCCGCGGTCTGTATCACCCCGTCCACGCGATAGCGCACGTGCAGGCCGTCATCGAAGGGTTCGAGGTGGATATCCGACGCGCGCAGGTCGGTGACGCGGCTGATCAGGACATTCACCAACCGTATGACCGGTGCTTCGCTCGCGAGATCGCGCAGATGCTCGACGAAATCGCTTGCCGCCGCGCCATCCGCCTCGGCATCGGCCGCGGCATCCGGGGTACCGACCGCATCGAGCGCCTTGGCAAGCGCGGCGTCGATCTCCGATTCGAGTCCGATGTGCGGCACGACGCGCAGGCCCGTAGCCAGGCGCAGCGCGCGCAGCGCGAATTCGTCCTGCGGGGTCGACATCACGACCAGCAGTTCGTCGTCGCGCAGTTCGATCGGCAGGATCCGGTGCGAGCGGAAGAACTCGGGTGCCACCTGCTCGACGATCGGCGGCGCGGCAGGATATGCGTCCGCGAGCAGCAACGGAACCTGCAACTGGCCCGCGAGCGCTCGCGCCACGTCCAGCTCGGACACCAGCCCGAGGCGAATCAGCACTCGCCCGAGCATGCCCCCGGTCTCGCGCTGGGCCGCCAGCGCCCGCTCGAGATCGCGCGCGGCGAGCTTCGCCTCCGTCACCAGGATCTGGCCAAGCGGCGCCTGCTTCGTTTCCGTCGGGCTGATGATGGTCTCGGTCGATGTCACGTCGCGTTGCGCCCGCATGAAGCGGAGCAGTCGATGATTTTGTCACGAAACACGCGTGTCCCCGCCTGCGGCGAGGCAGAGGAGCGACGCGGTCACGCAGCCGTGAGCCGGTCTCGCCCCGGACCCACGCGCAACCGATGCGGACGATATGTGAACGAAGCGAGCGAGGCGGACATGCGCCGTGTGTGTGACGATCGGTTCGCAGCGCGATGCTTCGTCGGCCACGCTCGACCCGCTCGCTCGGTCTGCCGGACGTCTTGCGCGGGCAATGCTCGCGCCGCTCGATGAGCCGCGCCTGCCCCGCGCGATGCAGATACCACGGCCGGCCGACGAAGTCCCGTTGCCCCTCTACCAAAGATGAGTGGCGCACCTTTTCGCGGCAATTGCGTTACAGCGTGTAACGCCCTTGCCTTGCGGCGCGAAGCAGGACTCGCACGAGTATGATCGCGCCCCACGTGCCGCAAGACAGGGATGCGGAGCTCTTGTCCGCGAACCCCACGACAATCAGAACGCTCCAACGGTCCACTGCCCGAATCCAGAAGAATGAACAGAGCCTGCGTGACCTTGTCGGTCATCAGCCACGAGCAGCATTCTCTCGTCGATGCGCTGCTCTCGGACCTGGCTGGTATCGATACCCCGGAACTGGCGCGAATCGTCCTGACGCAAAACCTGCCTGAGCGTCCCCCGGCGACGGGCGGGGCGCATCTGCCCCCGATCGACGTGATTCGCAATCGCTCGCCCAAGGGGTTCGGAACGAATCACAACTCGGCGTTCCAGCATTGCGATACGGAGTTCTTCGCGATCGCCAATCCGGACATCGCAATGACGCACAACCCCTTCCCCGCGCTGATCTCGGCGCTGCGGGCGGGTGCGGGCGTGGCGGCACCGGCGGTTCTGGAGCCGGACGGCCGCATGGCCGATACGGCGCGCCGCCTGATCACGCCGAACGAACTGATCTACCGGCGCACGAGCCTGTATTCGCCGCCGGAACTGCCGGTCTGGTTCGCGGGCATGTTCCTCGTCTTTCGCACCGACGCGTTTGCGTCTGTCGGCGGATTCGACGAAGGCTATTTCATGTACTGCGAGGATTTCGACGTCTGCGCGCGCATGCGCCTGGCGGGCTGGCCGATCGCCTATGCGCGGCAGGTGCAGGTGGTGCACGCCGCGCAGCAACTGAGCCATCGCTCGCTGCGCCACTTCCGCTGGCATCTGTCGAGCCTGCTTCGGATGTGGACTTCGCCGCCCTTCTGGCGCTACCGCGAGGCGCTTCGCCGGCAGCCGGCGCCGGAAGTCGAGCCCGAGGGCGAACGTCAGGAACTGCGGCCGTAATCGTCGGCGAAGCGGACGATGTCGTCCTCGCCGACGTAGTCGCCGCACTGGACCTCGATGATCACCAGCGGCGAGTCGCCCGGATTTTCGAGGCGGTGGCGCGTACGGATCGGCACATAGGTCGATTCGCCGCTCGGCACATCGAAGTTGTGGTCGCCGATCGTGACCCGCGCGGTGCCCTCGATCACGACCCAGTGCTCGCTCCTGCGCTGGTGCATCTGTAGCGACAGCCGCCGGCCGGGCTTGACCTCGATGCGCTTCAACTTGAACGAATCAGTGGCCGCCAGCACGGTGAAGCTGCCCCACGGCCGCTCGACCGTCAGGTGCTCGGTGGCGACCGGGTCGCCGTCCGTCTTCAGTTTCGCGACCACGTCCTTGACCTGCTGGCTCGCGTCCTTGTGCGCGACCAGCACGGCATCGGGCGTCTCGACCACGACCATGTCCTTCAGTCCGATCGCGGCGACCAACCGCCCGCCGGAGCGTACGTAGGTGTTGCGCGAATCGACCACCATCGCCCTGCCTTCGGCGTAATTGCCGTCGGCGTCCGCCGGCAGCGCGTCGGCGAGCGACTTCCACGAGCCGATGTCGCTCCACGCGAAGCGGCACGGCACCATCGCCACGTTGGTCGCGCGCTCCATCACTGCGTAGTCGATCGAGATCTCAGGCAGCGCGCCGAATGCGGAGGCGAGGAACTCGGTCATGCCCGCGCGCGACACCGCGCTTTGCACCGCGTCCTGCGCGGCGCGCAGCACTTCGGGCGCGTGCCGTTGCAGCGCGGCGCGGATGGCGGACGCTTTGAAGCAGAACATGCCGCTGTTCCACAAGTAGCAGCCATCGGACAGCATCCGCTGCGCTTCCTTCAGCGGCGGTTTTTCGATGAAGCGCTCGACCACGAAGGCGCGCGCGCCGAGGGCGGCGCCCTGCTTCACGTAGCCGTAGCCGGTCTCGGGGCGCGTCGGCTGCACGCCGAACACGACCAGCTTTCCGCCCGCGGCCTGCTCGGCCGCTGCGCCGACCGCAGCGGCGAACTGCTCCTGCGGTTCCACGACGTGATCGGCCGGCACGACCAGCAGCGTGGCGTCCGGGCCATGCTGGCGTTCGACCCATAGCGCGGCGATCGCCACCGCAGGCGCGGTGTTGCGGCCGAACGGTTCGAGCAGCAACTGCAATCCGTCGCCGACGCCACCCAGTTCTTCCGCGACTCGCAGCCCGTACTCGACGTTGGTGATCGCAACGACCTGGCGCACGCCGTCGAGCCGGCTGACGCGCTCGTGCGCGAGCCTGAGCAGGCTCTGGCTGTCACGGATCCTGATGAACGGCTTCGGCATCGAAGCGCGCGATGCGGGCCACAGCCGGGTGCCGGCGCCGCCGCAGAGAATGACGGGAACGAGCATGGTCAGTGTGTGGGTCGCTTGCCCTCACCCCAACCCCTCTCCCGAAGGGAGAGGGGCTTTTCCTCCCTCTCCCTTCGGGAGAGGGATCGAGGGTGAGGGCCGATCGTGGATCAAAGGTCGACAGTAATAAGGCGCGTGAAGATGTTCGCACATCGCCCCTTGCGTCGCCGCGATAACGGCCCGGCGGCGGCAGCAGTGCGGCAAGCGGCTCTACCTATAATCCGCCCGACTGACAACGCGTAAGCATGGGAACGGATTCGCTCTTCGACCGGGCGCTTGCCGAGCACGCGCGAGTGTTCGACGGGATCGCAAGACTCGCGCCCGCGCTCGAGACGGCGGCGATGCGCGCAGCCGAGTGCATCGAGCGTGGCGGCAAGCTGATGTTCTGCGGCAACGGCGGCTCGGCCGCCGACGCGCAGCATCTGGCGGCAGAACTGCTCGGGCGCCTGGTACGCGACCGGCGCGCGCTGCCAGGGCTGGCGCTGTCGACCGATTCGTCGGCGCTGACCTGCATCGGCAACGACTTCGGCTTCGACGAAGTATTCGCGCGCCAGGTCGAAGGCCTCGGTCGAGCCGGAGACGTGCTGATCGCGATCTCGACGTCGGGCAATTCGCCCAATGTGCTGCGCGCGGTGGCGGCGGCGCAGCGCCAAGGGATCTACTCCATCGGCTTGCTCGGGCGTGACGGCGGCAAGCTCGGCGCCCGGGTCGACCTGGCGCTCACCGTCGCGTCCGACGAAACCGCGCGCATCCAGGAGGCGCACATCTTCCTCGGCCACG
Organism: Pseudomonadota bacterium; assembly: GCA_029777935.1. The sequence goes on along the minus strand of JAKORH010000243.1, from coordinate 11,536 downwards.
CACTGTGCGCGCGCATCGAGCAGCGGCTCGGCATGGGCGGCTGGGAATCGTGACCGGCATCACGCGCGAGAAGCTGGCTCGTTGCCGCGTGCTGGTGGTCGGCGACGCGATGCTCGACCGCTACTGGTTCGGCGACGTTGAGCGCATCTCTCCGGAGGCGCCGGTGCCGGTCGTCAAGGTCGGCGCGACCGAAGAACGCCTCGGCGGCGCCGCCAACGTCGCGCGCAACATCGCGGCGCTCGGAGCGCACGCCGGGCTGCTCGCCGTGCTCGGCGACGACGACGCCGGGCACGCGCTCGAGCGGCTGATCAAGGCGAGCACGATCCGCGCGCATCTGCACACCGATCCGGCGCTTGCGACCACGGTCAAGCTGCGCGTGATCGGCCGCCGCCAGCAGGTGGTTCGGATCGACTTCGAGAGCGTGCCGGAAGCCGAGGTGCTGTTCGCGCACCTGGACGAATACGCGGCGCTGCTGCCCGAGTACGACGCGGTGCTGCTGTCCGACTACGGCAAGGGCGGGTTGGCGCACATCGCGCGCATGATCGAGCTGGCGCGTGCCGCAAGGCGGCCGGTGCTGATCGACCCCAAGGGGGACGACTATTCGCGCTACGCGGGCGCCACGATCGTCACGCCCAACCGCGCCGAACTGCGCGAAGTGGTCGGCCGCTGGCGAAGCGAAGCAGACCTTGCCGCACGCGCGGAAAGGCTGCGGCGGGAACTCGCGCTCGAAGCATTGCTGCTGACGCGCAGCGAGGAGGGCATGACACTGTTCGCCGCCGGCGCGCCGTGGTCGGTGCCGGCGCAGGCACGCGAGGTCTTCGATGTCAGCGGCGCCGGCGACACGGTGATCGCGGTGCTGGCCGTGATGCTCGCGGCCGGCGTCGCCCTGCGCGGCGCGGTCGAGATCGCCAACCGCGCCGGCGGCATCGTGGTCGGCAAGCTGGGCACGGCGACGGTCTCGTATGACGAGTTGTTCGGGGACCGCGCATGAAGATCATCGTCACCGGCGCGGCCGGCTTCATCGGCGCCAACCTCGTGCGCGCGCTGAACGAGCGCGGTGAGACCGACATCGTCGCCGTCGACAACCTGACGCGGGCGGAGAAGTTCCGCAACCTGGTCGACTGCGAGATCGCCGATTTCCTCGACAAGGACGAGTTCCGCGACCGCGTGCAGCGGCGCGAACTGCCGCAGCCGGACGCCGTGTTCCACCAGGGTGCGTGCTCGGACACGATGGAATCGGACGGCCGCTACATGCTCGACAACAATTACCGCTGTTCGCTGGAACTGCTGCACTGGTGCCAGCAACTGCACGTGCCGTTCATCTACGCGTCGTCGGGGTCGGTATACGGGCTCGGGCCCGGCTTCAGCGAGGAGCGCGCGCACGAGCAGCCGCTGAACGTCTACGGCTACTCGAAGTTCCTGTTCGACCAGGTCGTGCGCCGCATGCTCGCCGGCGCGACCGCGCCGGTGATCGGTCTGCGCTACTTCAACGTGTACGGCCCGCGCGAAGCGCACAAGGGGCGCATGGCGTCGGTGGCGTTCCATCACTTCAACCAGTTCCATGCCGAGGGCAAGGTCAGGCTGTTCGAAGGCAGCCACGGCTATGCCGATGGCGAGCAGCAGCGCGACTTCATCCACGTCGATGACGTGGTGCGCGCCAACCTGTTCTTCCGGGACAAGCCCGCCAGCGGCGTCTACAACGTCGGCACCGGGCGCGCGCAGCCGTTCAACGACGTGGCGCTCGCGGTGGTCAACACGATGCGCGAGTCGGCGGGCCAGCCGCCTCTGACGCTCGCGCACGCGGTCGAGCAGAAGCTGATCGAGTACGTGCCGTTTCCCGAGGCACTGCGCGGCAAGTACCAGGCGTACACGCAGGCCGACGTGGCGCGGCTGCGCGCGGCGGGGTACCGCGATCCGATGATGTCGGTCGAGCACGGCACGGCTGCGTACGTACGCTGGCTGCTGAAGCACGCGCAATGAAGCCGTTGCGGCCGGCCGCCTACCTCGATCGCGACGGCGTGGTCAACGTCGATCACGGCTACGTGGCGCGGATCGAGGATTTCGAGTTCGTGCCCGGCACGCTCGATGCCTGCCGTGCGCTGACATACGGCGGCTTCGCGCTGGTCGTGATCACCAACCAGTCCGGCATCGGCCGGGGGTTGTACAGCGAGGCCGACTACCACGCGCTGACGGCGTGGATGCGAGCGCAGTTCGCCGCGGCCGGCGCGCCGCTGGCCGGCGTATATCACTGCCCGCATCATCCGACCGACGCGCACGGCATCTTTCGCGTCGCCTGCGACTGCCGCAAGCCCGCGCCGGGGATGCTGCTGCGGGCCGCCGAAGAACTGAACCTCGATCGCGCGCGCTCGATCCTGTTCGGCGACAAGAGGAGCGACCTGCAGGCCGCGCAGGCAGCCGGCGTGCCGAACCGGATCCTGCTGGGCACCGATGGCGCGGCCGAGCCGGATGCCGATGACGGTGGACTCGCGACCGCGCGCTTCCGCTCGCTCGCGCAGGCGGTGGCGAGCAGCGAGGTGCGCGCACTGATGGCGGCGCATGTCTGACGCGAAACTTCCGCCGCCCGGCTTCGAACGCAAGATCGTCGAGCGCGATCGGCTCGCGGACGCGGTGGCGCCGCTGCCGCGCCCGATCGTGTTCACCAACGGGGTATTCGACCTCCTGCATCGCGGGCACGTCACGTATCTGGCGCAGGCGCGCGGACTCGGCGCCAGCCTCGTGGTGGCCGTCAATTCCGATGCGTCGGTGCGGCTGCTCGGCAAGGGCGGCGATCGCCCCCTCAATCCGCAGGACGATCGCGCCGCGGTGCTGGCAGCGCTGGAATCGGTGACGCTGGTCACGCTGTTCGACGAGCAGGTGCCGCTGGCCACGCTCGAGATCGTCCGCCCCGACGTGTACGTGAAGGGCGGCGACTACGACATGGACCGGATCCCCGAAGCACGGCTCGCGCGAACGTGGGGCGCGGCGACGGTGGCGATCCCGTTCATGTTCGAGCGCTCGACCACGGCCCTGCTGCGCAAGGCGCGCGACGGCTGACCCCGCGATCGGGCGCCGGCGGCGCAATCGCCTGTGCGAGAATCGGCCGCTGCCGGGGTTCCTCCTCCCACGCCTCCCGATGAATGTTCTCGTCCAGGCCGTGCTCGCGTGCCTGCTGTCGGCGCTGACGATCGTGGCGCTGCGCGCGCCGGCCGCGCGCCTGCGGCTGATCGACCGCCCCGACGGCCGCAAGCGTCACGGCGAATCGGTGCCGGTGACGGGCGGGCTGGCGATCCTGCTCGCGTTCTTCGCCGCGCTGTGGATTCCGGCCGGGTCGCCCGACATTCATCGCGTGCTGCTGGTCGTCATGGTCGCCTTGGGCGCAGTCGGCCTGTACGACGACCGCCATGGCGGGTCGGCGCGCGCCAAGCTCGCGGCGCAGATTGCGGCGGCGCTGGCGATGACGCTGTGGGGCAATCAGTTGCTGCGCTCGTTCGGCGACATCCTCGGCATCGGCCCGATCGGACTCGCGGCGTGGTCGATTCCGATCACCGTATTCGCGACGGCGGCGGTGGTCAACGGCATCAACATGCTCGACGGGCTCGATGGTCTCGCGGGCGGACTGGTCGCCGTGATGCTGCTGTACTTCGCGCTGTTCGCGTGGCTGATCGGCGATACGCGCGCGCTGGCGCTGCTGGCGGCGCTGTTCGGCGCGGTGGCAGGATTCCTGCTCTTCAACGCACCGCATCCGTGGCGCGGCCGGCTGCGCACCTTCATGGGCGACACGGGCAGCCTCGCGCTCGGCTTCGCAGTGGCCTGGTTCACGCTCGAACTGTCGCAGAAGGCACGCGCAGTACCGCCGGTCGTGATGCTGTGGGTCGCGGGCGTCGTGCTGCTGGATCTGTTCACGGTGACGGTCCGACGCCTGCTGCGCGGTCGCAATCCGCTGCTGGGCGACCGCGGCCACATCCACCATCTGCTGCTGCGGCGGGGCATGTCCCCCGGAGCGACCGCCGCGCTGCTGGTCGGTGCCAATGCCCTGCTCGGCGCGATCGGCACCGCGGGCTGGCGGCTCGGCGTGGCCGACGTGTGGCTGTTCGCCGGCTTCCTCGTCGTCGGCATCGCCTACCTCGCCGTCTTCCTGCACCCCGCACCGTTGATGCGCGCCGGCGCGCGGCGCCGCCGCTAGCCCGGATGCCGCCGCTGGTCGCCATCGGCGACGTCCAGGGCTGCGCTGCCAGGCTGCGCGCGCTGATGCGCGCGCTGCCGAACGACGCGCGGCTGATCTTCCTCGGCGACATCGTCAACCGCGGGCCCGAGTCGCTGGCGTCACTGCGGTTCGTCCGATCGCTCGGCGACCGCGCCACGGCACTTCTCGGCAATCACGATCTGCACCTGCTCGCAGTGGCGGCCGGCATCCGGAAGCAGCATGCCGACGACACGCTGCATGACATCCTCGCCGCGCCCGACCGCGACGAACTGATCGATTGGCTGCGCGCGCGGCCGCTCGCGCACACCGACGCTGGCGCACTGTTCGTGCATGCGGGCGTGCCGCCGTCATGGACGGTCGAGCGCACGGTGGCGCTCGCACGCGAAGTGGAGTCCGGCCTGCGTGCCGCCGACTATCGCGACTTTCTGGCGACGATGTACGGCAACCGGCCTGCGCGCTGGGACGATGCGCTCGCTGGCGCCGAGCGCGCGCGCTGCGTGATCAACGCACTCACGCGGCTGCGCTTCGTCGATGCCGACGGCACGATGGAGTTCAAGGTCAAGGACGGGGCGGCGGCCGCGCCACCGGGGTTCATGCCGTGGTTCGAACACCCGCGGCGTGCCACGCGCGGCGTGCCGGTCGTGTTCGGCCACTGGTCCACGCTCGGCCTGCTGCTGCGCGAGGACGTGATCTGCCTCGACACCGGCTGTGTGTGGGGCGGCCGCCTCACCGCGATGCGCTGGCCGGACCGGTCGCTGCTTCAGGTCGGCTGTCCGCAGTATCAGGCGCCCGGGTAGCCGCACGCGGCGTGCGCGGCGCGGCCAGTCCGAGGTACGCGGCGATCGCCTGCTGTGCCGCATGCGCGACGTGATGGCGATTGCGGTCCGCGGCAGTGCCGACCGGCGACAGCAGCGCCACTTCGACCGCGAGTCCGCGCGCGGTCAGGATGTTCCACAGCGAAGCGAAGAGCCCGACGTCGCCGACGAATGCCGCTGCGCGCGACGACGCACCGCGCTCCGTATAGCGCAGCGCCACCGGCCACACGTCGCAGCCGATGTCGAGCGCGGGCGCGACGAGGTTCGAGTGGAACGGCAGCAGCGTCGCGCCGTCGGTGGTGGTGCCTTCGGGAAACACGGCGATCGCCTCGCCGGCCTTCAGCAGCACGCGCACGCGGTGGTTTGTCGTCGCCACCGCGTGCCGGCGGCCGCGCTCGATGTACAGCGTGCCTACGCCGGTGACGAGCCAACCGAGCAGCGGCCAGCGACGGATCTCCGACTTGGCGACGAAGCGGCACGGCAGCGTCGCCAGAATCGCGAACACGTCGATCCACGAGATGTGATTGGCCAGCAGCAGCCGCCCCGGCGCCCATTTCCCGTCCGCCGGCACGGCGCCCGTAACGGCCAGGCGCATGCCGCAGATCGCCAGCAGCACGCGCGACCAGGCGCGGATCGTCCGATTGCGCCGCCGCTGCGGCAGCCACGGGAAGATCGCGAGTGCGATGACCAGGCCGATCAGGACGTGCACGAGGAGCAGCAGAATCCGCAGCGGTGCGATCAGCGCACGCATCGCGGTGGCGCCGCTCGTCAACGGCGCCTTGCGCTTGGCTCGCTGCGCTCGGGGCGGGTCTCGCTGCGCTCGGCCAAGGACTCGCTTCGCTCGAAGCGGACTTCGCCGCCCACGAGGGTGAAGCGCGCCTGGCCTTCGAGTTCGTAGCCCGTGTACGGCGTGTTCTTGCCCGCGCTGGCGAGCGTCTCTGGCCGCACGCGCCAGTGCGCGGCGGGATCGAACACGGCCACGTCGGCCTTCGCGCCCATTGCCAGCCGCCCGGTCGGCTCGCCCAGCACGCGTGCCGCATCGCAAGTGACCTTGGCCAGCGCGCGCACCAGCGGCACCTCGGCGCGCGCGGCCCACTTCAGCACCAGCGGCAGCAGAGTCTCGAGCGCGGTGGCACCCGGCGCGGCCTCGCCGAAAGGCAGCAGCTTGTCTTCTGCGCCGACCGGCGTGTGATCGGAGCAGATCGCGTCGATCGTGCCGTCGGCGAGTCCCACGAGGATCGCGTCGCGATCGCGCTGCGAGCGCAGCGGCGGGTCGAGCCGGAAGTCCGGATCGAAGTAACCGATGTCGACATCGATCAGGTGCACGTGATGGATGCCGACATCGGCCGTGACCGGCAGTCCGTCGCGCTTGGCCTGCCGCACGAGTTCCACGCCCGCCGCCGACGACAGTCGCGCCAGATGCACGCGCGGCATCCCCGCGGCGCGCTGCAGTTCGAACACGGTGTGCAGTGCGACCGTCTCGGCCGCGACCGGAATCGACGGCAAGCCGAGTCGCCCGGCCACCGCCCCCGCGGCAGCCACGCCGCTGCCGGCCAGCGTGTCTTCGACCGGCCGCAGCCACAGCGGCAGATCGAAAGTCTTTGCGTAGCGCATCGCCTGCAGCAGCACGCTGTTGTCGTGCGGCAACGCGCGCGTATGCATGAAAGCGACGCAGCCGACTTCGTGCAACGTCTCGATCTCCGCCAGCGCTTCGCCTCCGAGCCCCGCGGTCAGCGCGCCGAGCGGATACAGCCGTGCGCCGGCGGCTTCACGCGAGCGCTGGCGCAGCATCCTGACCAGTCCCGGCTCGTCGAGCGGCGGATCGGTGTCCGGCGGGCACACGACGCCGGTGACGCCGCCGGCCAGCGCCGCGCGCATCTCGACCTTCAGCGCGCCCTCGGCGCCCGGCTCGCGCATGCGCGCACACAGGTCGACCAGTCCGGGGGCGACGATCAGTCCGCGCGCATCGATCGTGCGATCGGGCGTGAAGTCCGGTGCCGCCCCGAGCGCCGCGATGCGCCCGTCGGCGATGAACAGATCCGCGACCGCGTCGTGCCCCGTCGCAGGATCGATCAGGCGGCCGTTCTTGATCGCGAGTTTCACTGCATCCTCTGTGACGACGCCGCGATCGACAGCACGGCCATGCGCACCGCGATGCCGAACGTGACCTGCGGCAGGATCACGCTGTGCGCGCCGTCGGCCACCGTCGAGTCGATCTCGACGCCGCGGTTCATCGGGCCGGGGTGCATCACGATCGCGTCGGGCCTGGCGAGCTGCAGCTTCTCCGGCGTCAGGCCGTAATTGCGGAAGAATTCCTGCGCGCTCGGCAAGAGGGCCCCGCGCATCCGCTCATTCTGCAGGCGCAGCATGATGATCACGTCGGCGTCCTTGATGCCCTCTTCCAGCCGCGTGCACACGCGCACGCCCATCTCCGGCAGGCCGGCAGGCAGCAGCGTCAGCGGGCCGACCGCGCGCACCTCGGGCACGCCGAGCGTGGTCAGCCCGTGGATGTCGGATCTGGCCACGCGCGAGTGCAGGATGTCGCCGACGATCGCGACCGTCAGGTTGGTGAAGTCGCGCTTGTAATGGCGAATCGTGTACATGTCGAGCAGGCCCTGCGTCGGGTGCGCATGCCGCCCGTCGCCGGCGTTGATCACGTGGATGTGCGGCGCGACGTGCTGCGCGATCAGGTACGGCGCCCCGCTGGCGGCATGGCGCACGACGAACATGTCGGCCTGCATCGCCGTCAGGTTGTTGATCGTATCGAGCAGCGACTCGCCCTTGGTGGTCGACGAGCGCGTGATGTCGAGGTTGAACACGTCCGCGGACAGACGCCGCGCCGCGATCTCGAACGTTGTGCGGGTGCGCGTGCTGTTCTCGAAGAACAGGTTGAACACCGCCTGGCCGCGCAGCAGCGGTACGTTCTTCACCTCGCGCGCGGCGATGTTGATGAACGAATCGGCGGTCGTCAGGATGCGCTCGATGATCCCGCGCGGCAGCCCGTCGAGCGACAGCAGATGGTGCAGCTCGCCGTTGGAGTTGAGCTGGGGGTTACGCACGCTTCTGCTCCAGCGTCAGGCGCAGCCGGCCGTTCGCGTCGCGCGACAGCACGACGCTGACGTCGGCCGGCACCTCGATCGTGCGGCCGACGGCCGACGCGGCGACCGGCAGTTCGCGCCCGCCGCGATCGATGAGCACCGCCAGATCGATGCGCGCCGGCCGGCCGTAGTCGAACAGTTCGTTCATCGCCGCGCGCACGGTGCGGCCGGTATACAGCACGTCGTCGATCAGCAGGATGTCGGCGCCCTCGACATCGAACGGTATGCGCGAGGGTTTCATGCTCGGGTTCAACCCGGAGCGGTCGAAATCGTCGCGATAGAACGAGATGTCGAGCACGCCGACCGGGTGCACGTTCTTCAGCTCCTCCTTCAGCCGCTCGGCCAGCCACACACCGCCCGTGTGCACGCCCACCAGCTTCACCTCGCGGCCGGCGACTTCCTCGCGCACGCGCTGCGCGAAGGTGCGGTAGATCGCCTCGGCGTCGAGCGAGATCATCGCGCCTCTCCCAGCCACTGCTGCAGGATCACGGCCGCGGCCTCGTCATCCGCGCCGCCGCGAACGACGGCCGACGAATAGCGCTCGTCGACGCGCGCGACCGCACGTCGATAGCGGCCCTCGAGCTGGCGCGCGAAACGCTCGCAACGCGCCGTCATCTCGTGCGGCGTGCCGTCCGGGTAGCGTGCGATGCCCACCACGAGCCAGGCCGGCTGCCACTCGTCGATCAGCGCCGCGATCCGCGTCCAGCGCGCGTTACCCTGCGCGTCGATCACGACGAGGGGGCGCGCCTCGCGCGTCACGCTGTTGCCGATCGCCACGCCGATCCTGCGTGCGCCGAAGTCGAACCCGAGCACGACACTCTCGGTCATCGAAGAAATGGACGAACGGGCGGGCGGCCGGACCGATGCGGCGATGCGCGCCCGGTCAAGCATGCCCGGAAAGCCCCGACAGCTGAGTGGCATCGACGCCGAGCAGCTTCAGCGCCGCGTCGAAACGTTGCTCCACCGGCGTCTCGAAGATGATTTCCGGGTTGGCCGCCACGGTGAGCCACGCATTTTGAACGATCTCGCTTTCGAGCTGCCCGCCACCCCAGCCTGAGTGTCCGAGCGTGACGAACAGCTTCTCGGGGCCGGCGCCGCTCGCCACGGCCTCGAGCACGTCCTTCGAGGTGGTCAGCGCAATTTCGTCCGAGACTGTCAGCGACGAACTGTAGTTGCCGGCCGGGCTGTGGAGCACGAAGCCGCGCTCGGTCTGCACCGGTCCGCCGAAGAACACCGGCGCGTCCTTCCAAGGTGCGATCTCCAGCTTCAGTTCGATCTTGTCGAACAGCCTGGCGAGCGTCAGCTCGGTCGAGCGGTTGATCACCAGCCCGATCGCGCCCTTGTCGTTGTGTTCGCAGATGTACACCACCGTCCGCTCGAAGTTCGGATCGACCAGCGTCGGCATCGCGATCAGGAACTGGTGCCTCAGGTTCATCCGGGCCTTCGTCATGTGCAAATTGTATTCTCGTTCCCCCTCCGCGACCGGCGCGGGACCGTCGCTTGACTTTCGTCTGCGGCCGCGCGCAGCCCGGCGAGTCGCTCGCCGAGGGAATGCGTCGCCGATCGCGCGCCGCCTTCGTCCATCGCTGCGTCGGCGTGCGGGCGCAAGCGCTGGCGCGCGAGGCGGCGATCAGGCGCGCTTGACCGTTCGATCGCGGGTGGCGACGAAGAACGCGGCCGCGCCAAGAGCGGCGAGGGCGATCAGCACGATGGCCACGGCGTCGTAGCCGCCGAATGCAGTCCACAGCAGTGCAGCCAGCGACGGACCGACTGCGCGTGCGATGAGCCCCGGCATCGCCAGCGTGCCCGCGATCGCGCCGTACTGCGCACGCCCGTACATCTCGGCCGGCAGCGCGCCGCGCACGACGGTCATCGCGCCGTTGCTCGCGCCGTACAGCACGGCGAAGAGCGCCAGCAGCGCGACGCTGTCGCCACCGAGAGCCAGCGCCAGCAGCGCCATCGGCAGCGACGCCGCGGCGATGCGCCCGACCTGCCCGGCCTGCAGCCGGCGGCTGGCCCCGAACTCCAGCACACGCCCGGCGACCTGCATGGGCCCGATCAGTGCGCCGATGCCGGCAGCAGCGGCCGGCGACAGCCCGCGCGCCAGCAGCAGCGCGATCAGGTGCGCGGCCACCGCCGACACGACGACGTAATGCGCCAGGAACGCGAGCGCGAGCGCCACGAATCGCCCCTCGCGCCACGGTTCGATGCGGTTCGCAGCCGGCGCACTCCGCAGCGATGCGCGCAGCGCGCGTGCACCCGGCAACAGCGTGAAGTGCAGCGGCGCACACACGAGCAGGTTGGTCGCCGCCAGCCACAGCGTGGCGTCACGCCAGCCGTAGCGCTCGATCAGCCACGTCGTCAGCGGCCAGAACACGGTGCTGGCCAGACCTCCGAACAGCGTGAGCACGGTGAGTGCGCGCCGAAAGCTGCCGGCAAAAAGCTGGGTCAGCACGACGAACGCGGGCTCGTACAGCGTCGCCGCCATTGCCACGCCCAAGCCTGCCCACACCGCGTACAGCGCGGGCAACGATTCGACCCGCGACAGCGCGGCGAGCAGCAGCGCGGCTGCCACCGAACCCAGGGTCATCACGCCTCGGCCGCCGAAGCGGTCGATCGTGCGACCGATACGGATCGAGACCAGGCCCGACGTAAGCAGTGCCGCCGAGAACGCTCCGGCCACCGCGTCCCGGCCGGCGCCAAGATCGCGCTGCAGTGGCTCCAGCAGCAGCGCGAAGCCGTAGTACACGGATCCCCAGGAGACGATCTGCGTGACGCCGAGGGCGATCAGCACGGGCCAGCCATCGGCGCGCCGCACGGGGCGCGATTCGTCCGCATTCACGGCGCGACAGCATAAGTCCCGGCGGGCGCGAAGAGGAAGCGAGGGCGCTGCGCCCCTTGTTGACCCCGCGCAGTCGCGCTGACGCCGGGCGCCGCCCGGCGGCTTTTCAGCGATACACCATATCGCGCAGCGCGAGCGTCGGCGGAAGCAAAACGGCCCGCCGAGGCGGGCCGTGTTTGCGTTCGGCTGTGCGCTGTGCGCGGCACGCGGCCGCGCGCAGCACGGACTTACATGTCCATGCCGCCCATGCCGCCCCTGCCGCCCATGCCGCCGGGCATGCCGCCGCCGGCAGCAGGCTTCTCTTCGACCAGTTCTGCGACCATCGCATCGGTGGTCAGCATCAGGCCGGCGACCGATGCAGCGTTCTGCAGCGCGGTGCGCGTGACCTTCGTCGGGTCGAGCACGCCCATCGCAACCAGATCCCCGTATTCGCCGGTCTGCGCATTGAAGCCGAAGTTGCCCTTGCCCTCGGTGACCTTGTTGACGACCACGCTCGGCTCGAAACCGCTGTTCTCGACGATCATGCGCAGCGGTTCTTCCATCGCGCGCAGCACGATCTTGATGCCGGCGTCCTGGT
>JAKORH010000242.1 GCA_029777935.1 Pseudomonadota bacterium | reverse complement strand
TAGCTCAGCGGTAGAGCACTGCCTTCACACGGCAGGGGTCAAAGGTTCGAACCCTGTACCACCCACCAATCGTTCTTCCGGACGCGGGAATGGTGAGCGCAAGGGCGCAGAATCGCGGCGCGCCGGAATAACTCTCGCGTTCGAACCGACATCGCTGCGCGGTGCGATTCAACGCTCGAGAAACGGGCGATCGCCGGGGTCCTATGACTGTCCGTACTCGAATTGCACCGAGCCCGACGGGGATGCTGCACCTGGGCACGGCGCGCACCGCGTTGTTCTCGTGGGCGTACGCGCGCCATTTCGGCGGGCAGTTCATCCTGCGCATCGAGGACACGGATCTGGAGCGCTCGACCGAAGAAGCGGTGCGCGCGATCGTCGATTCGATGCACTGGCTCGGGCTCGACTACGACGAGGGGCCGATCCGCCAGACCGATCGGCTGCCGCGCTACCGCGAGGTGATTGACCGGCTGCTCGCCGAGGGCAAGGCTTACCGTTGCTACGCGACCGTCGAGGAACTGGAAGAAATGCGCCAGCAGCAGATGGCGCGCAACGAGAAGCCCAGATACGACGGCCGCTGGCGGCCCGAGAACGCGCGCGGCAGGACGCCGCCCGCCGGCGTGAATCCGGTGATCCGCTTCCGCAATCCCGATGACGGCGAGGTCGCGTGGAGCGACCTGGTCAAGGGGCCGATCTCGATCGCCAACGCCGAGCTGGACGACCTCGTGATCGCGCGCGGCGCCCATCTCGTGCCGACCTACAACTTCGCCGTCGTGGTCGACGACATCGACATGCGGATCACGCACGTGCTCCGCGGCGACGATCACGTCAACAACTCGCCGCGCCAGATCAACATCTACCGGGCGCTCGGCGCGGACCTGCCGGCCTTCGGCCACCTGTCGATGATCCTCGGGCCCGACGGACAGAAGCTGTCGAAGCGCCACGGCGCGGTGAGCGTGCTGCAGTACGACGAGGACGGCTTTCTGCCCGAGGCGTTGTTCAACTACCTGGCGCGGCTCGGCTGGAGCCATGGTGACGACGAGAAGTTCACGCGCGAACAGTTGATCCAGTGGTTCGACCTCGACCATGTGAACCGCGCGCCGGCGCAGTACAACCTCGACAAGCTGCTGTGGCTCAACGGCGAGTACATCAAGGAAGCCGGCGACGCGCGGCTCGCGAAGCTGGTGGCGCCGCGCATCGAGCAGCGCGGCGGCACCATCGCCGGCCCGGCGCTCGAGGCCGTCGTCGCGTTGCTGAAGCAGCGGGCGCGCACGCTGAACGAGCTGGCCGACGAGGCGATGCTCTTCTACGGCGCGCATGCGATCGACCCGGCCCTGCTGCGGCAGCACCTGAGCGGCAGGAGCCTCGACGCCGTGCGCGCCTTCGAGCTGCGCGCGGCCGGCGCCGAGTGGGAGCGCGCCGCGCTATCGGCGCTGCTGAAGCAACTGGTCGGCGAGTTCGGCATCAGGCTGCCGCAGCTTGCCGTGCCGCTGCGCGTCGCGGTCACCGGGCGCACGCAGACGCCTTCGATCGACGCCGTGCTCGAGCTGTTCGGCCGCGAGACCGTTCTGCAGCGACTGCGCGCGGCGCTCGCGCATAGTGCGGCCTGAGCGCTGGGGCGGCGGGCCGGGACGTACGTATTTCGGGGCATTGCCGGCGACGGTCCCGTCGGCGCAGCATCCACCGCGCGACGCACTTCGCGCCGCGAAAGGAGCCGGACATGCCACGCAAATACATAGACTGCCGCGCCTTTCCGAGTGAAATGAACTGCACGGTCGCAATGGCGGCGGACACGGACGACGAACTGCTCGAGGCCGCCGTACAGCACGCGGTCTCGGTGCACGGGCACTCGGACAGTGCCGAGCTGCGCCAGCAACTGCGCACGATGTTCAAGGCTGGCAGCCCGCCGGCCTGAGGGGCAGCTCTCCGCGCTGCCGTCGGCCGTGCAATCGCCGGAGCGGCAGCGAGATCGCGCCCGCGAGGGCGCGCGGCGTCCTGACCGTCGCGGACGAAAGCAACGCGATTGCGCGCTTGAAGGCATCCCCTGCCCGCCCCGGGGATGCGGGCCTGCTGCGTGCCTGCTCTGCGTTCGTCCCGGCTCGGGTTGCCTGAGGTGAAGGCGCCGCTATAATGCGCGCCCGCTGCACTCAAAAGCGCGCGTGGGGGTATAGCTCAGCTGGGAGAGCGCTTGCATGGCATGCAAGAGGTCAGCGGTTCGATCCCGCTTACCTCCACCACCGATTGACTTCCCGCAGTCAGTCCCCTTCGTCTAGAGGCCTAGGACACCGCCCTTTCACGGCGATAACAGGGGTTCGAATCCCCTAGGGGACGCCAGAGATACGAATCTAAGTCACTGATTTCTAAAGATTTAGATCTGTATGCTTGGCTGAATTACCCTCAGCGTTACCCGCACTGAGCTTCACCCGCCGCGCAATTCAGCCTCGGCTTCCCGCAGCATCGCAATCGCTTCATCATCCCCACCGCGCGAACAGCCGCGCCGTAGATGCGTCGAGTGCCGCGCCGTGTGCCGTGTCGCGCTGGCCCCACTGCTCGCGGATTCGCTCGAAAGTTCGCCAGCGCATCCGCTTGGGCTTGCCGCCTTCGTCCGTGAGCTTCGCTTCGAGCTTTGCCATCGCGCGCTGCTGTCGGTCGTAGAAGTCCATCGTCTGCGTCAGGTAGCGCAGTCCGGCGCAGACCCGGCAACTGAAGCGCCCGTGATGCAGGTACAGCGCCGAGCGCCGGTCTCCGCAGCTCGGACAGAGAAAGAATCGCCGCACGCCGCCGAAGCCCGCGGGCTGATCCACGATGGCGATCCACCCGCCGAAAAAGCCGCGCTCTGGATTCTCGAAGTCGATGCGTATCTCGCGCTCGCTCGCGCTTACCCAGGCCCGCACGTCATGCTGCGGCCAGTGCCAGAGAACACGCACGCCGGCCGCCAGCGCACCGCTCTCTTTCAAGAGCCGGACCTTCAGCGCCGGGTAATGCTCGACCCGATGCCGCCAGCCGTAGTTACCCGATCCGTCGCCACCCATCGATAGCTTGGATTAATCGAAATCCACCGGCGCAACTTCGCAGCTCCGACCCCGCGAATATTTCAGAATGTGCCCCGCACGCCACTGACAAAACCGACAGAAGCCCCCCTTGCCCCCCTTTTGTCAGTTCTGTCAGTGCCCATCGGCGGCCGTTCTGAAATATTCGCGTGCCTCGGCGAGCACCCTCGGATTGATGAAATAGCGGCTTGTCCATCGCCCGAGCGTCTCTTCGCGCTCTTCCCGCAGGTAGTCGAATTCGGCGAGCAGTTCTGCAGCCTGCTTCACTTGCTCCGGCTGCCCGAGCCGTGCCCATCCGTTGCGGTACACCTCGCGCGCGCGGAAGCCATCAGATACCGCGCCCTTTTGGATTCGCTTCAGCAGCTCGCGCGCGCCGTCAACGTCCGCCCGGATCACACTGGCGTAGGCCCGCCGTGCGTGCGACTCGGCGTAGCGCGTCCATTCGAGCGCCCGCAGCAGCGCGTCGGTACTGACCGGCCCGCCGTCGGGCGTGTCGGCCAGGTGGCAGATCAGCGCCAGCGCCGGAACGAGCTTGCGGTATTTCTCGCGGTGCCCCGTCAGCGCCGGGTGCATGTCGTGCGACTCGGCGCTGCGTTGTTCGCACTCGAATTGCTCGCGCCAGTCGCGGAAGCAGCCATAGGCGTTCGCCTCGAATCGCAGCGCATAGACATCGCCGAAATGCCGCTCCGCGCCGACATCCTTCGGCCGCAGCGCATCGAAGCGGCGAAACGCGGCGAATGCGGTTTCCTTCGCATCCGAGTCCGGCAGCCGGTCGATATCGCGCCACTCGCCGGAAACGTCCGGCCACGTCAACAGGCCGAAGCGCGCTATCAGACCGTCGCCGCCGCCATGCCGCACGGCTTCGCGCAGATAGTCGCCGAGCACGGCCGGCTGAATGCTGCCGAGCACCGAAAGGCAAACGGCATCAATGCGCCGATTCAGTCCGCGCCCGATCCGGTCGAACGTGTAGCCCTCCTTCGCGGCCCACGCCGTCAGGTAGAACGAGCGCATGCCCTCGTTTCCCTCTTCGTCCAACTGCCGCAGCAGTCCGACGAGTTCATCGCGGTATGCAAGCACGCCGTTTGAGTTCGTCCGCAGCACTTCGCCGAGCGCCTCGACGCTGGAATCGTTCACCACGTAGCGCCGCAGCGCCGGCTCTTCGTCGTCGCAATCGAGCAAGCCGGCCGTATCGAAGCCTTTGCCCTGCTTTGCCGCCTTCAGTGCGTTTCCCTTGGCGGCGGCGCGTTCGATCTCGCGCCGCGCCTTCTGCTCCTGAAAGTCCCGCATCGCCGCCGCGTGCGCCTGCGCTGCCGCGCCTTCGAGTTCGCGCAGCGGCCGAAGCGCCTCGTTCAGTGCCGGAGACTTCAGCACCCCAGGCCGGCCCACGATGGCACCCCACAGATTCGGAGCCTCGTACCAATCGTCAAGCTGCTTCGGGTGCAGGAACACCTTTCGGCCGAGCACCGAGCCGAGCGCCACCATCGCCGCCACTGCGGGGAAGTCCGGCGGACACTGCACGCGATCGGCAATGTCCGAAATCCACGGCCGCAATGCGTTCGGCAGCAGCTTGAAATCGAACGGCTCCACGTTTGGCAGTTCGGCCGGCAGCGGCGCAGGTTCCGGCCAGTCATCGGCGCCGCTCACGGTCGCAGTTCCCTCGCCCGCAGGAAGCCGCGCCAACGCCATCAGGTCGGCCGCCGTTGCGTTCGGATGCGCGTCAAGCCAATCCACTACGTCGCCGCCTTTGTCGAGCGCCAGCGCCTCAATATCCACCAGCTCGACGGTGCAGCCCAGCGGCTTCAGCCTCGCCGCCACGCGCTGCGCGTGCCGTCGGCCGGGATCGTCGTTGTCCGGCCACACGATGACCTGTCGGCCCCGCAGCGGCTCGAAGTCGCGGCCCTCGTCGTCGTTCGCGCCGCCCGCCGTCGTTGCCACCAGCCCCAGGCGCGCGAGCGCGTCGGCCTTCTGCTCGCCCTCGACCCACCAGACCGGCAGCGCGGGATCGGCCGCCGCAATCTCGTGCAGGCGATAGAGCGGCTTCGGCTTGCCGCCGAAATTCGGCTCGCCGAACTTGAAGCCGGCGCCGTTTGCATGGAACGGCCGAATCTGTTTCTCGCCGGTGTCCGGATGCTTCAACCTCATCCGGTAGTAGAGCGGCGCGCCGTCGCGCGTCGTGTAGGCGTGCAGCGCGCTCGGCTGATAGCCCTGCGCGATGAACGATGCTCCGAGCCTGCGCGCGGCTTCTTTCGGCGTTTCGGTCATCGCCTCACCCATGCGTCGAGTTCGCGCGCCGCCTCGATGAAGCCCTTGCCGGTGCGAAGCCGATGGAACGCGAGCACGTCGCCGCCGTGCGCGCCGCACGCCATGCAGCGGAACGCGCCGCTTTCGATGCGAACGCGCAGGCTCGGGCTCGAGTCGGCGTGGAACGGGCAGAGCGCCGAGCGCCACGCGCCGCGTCCGTCGAGCTTCAATCCGATGCCGTCGAAGTAAGCCGCTGGCGATGGCAGCCGTTCGCGTTGGAATATCCGCGTCAGGCGGTCGGCGGTCATTGCACGCCCTCCGGCATCGGCGACGTGATGCGCACGACCATGCGCATCCGCACACCCAGCCCAAGTACCGTGACGAGAATTCGTTTATCGGGATCGAACGTCGCCGGCAGCTCGCCCGGCACCGGCAGGCGCAGCCATTCACGCTCGCCGCGACGTTCGCGCGCGCTGTCGATTGCGCAGGCACGCTCGACGGCGGTTGCGGCGGGCCTTTTCATGCGGCCGCTCGCTCGCGCGAAGCGAGCCGCGCTTCGATCCATGCGGTAACTTCCGCTTCGGCCCAGGCCGAGCCTCGCGCGCCGAGCAGCTTGCAGGGCGGCGGGAACTTGCCGTCGCGGATCGCCCGGTAGAGCGTCGGCCTTTTCAGCGGTACCCGCTGCAAGACTTCTTCAATCCGCAGCAGGCGTGGAGTTGCTTCGTGTGATTGCATAGCTATCCTTTCTTTCGTGTCGGGATAGCTAAGGCAGTCTATGCACAGAATTGCAGGCGTCTACCCTTTCGCAGATTCTGTTCAACGATCTAGCGACCGTGGCCGCGTCCGCCTTTCTTGCCGTGTTCGCTCGCGCGATCGCGGCGCAACTTCAGCCTTGCGCGCAAGTGGTCGTTTTCGGCAGTGAGCGTTTTGAGCTGTTGCCGCAGTTCAGCATTCTCGTGTTCGAGCAGCTGCCGTGCTCCCTCGGCCTTCGGATAGTTTTCGCGTAGCCAAGCCGGACTGTCAGGCTGCCAGACGACGCCCCCCGCAATTCCACAGGTTGCTCGAGCTTCCAGTCCCGTGAGTTCAACTGTTACGTTATGGACGTAGCCCTTCAATTCTCTGACGCGCTCGCCCCAAGTGTTGAAAGCCCACGCGCAAAACTGCTTGCGCGAGATCGCGGGTCCGGCTGCATCATCGACCTGTTCGAGCGCCTGCTTGCGCACTAGTGCATCACGAATGCGAGTTCGGACGCGATTCTCGGCCGTCCGTCTTGTGTCCCCGGGTCGCCGATCGAACTTGGCGAGTTCGCGCACTGCGTCAGCGATGAGCACAGGGTCACGAGAAAGACCGCCGTGCTTCGATTCGTCCTGCATGGCGCACCCTCCCGCCGCCCTTCATGGGGAGAGTCCGCGCCGGCCGGGTGAAGGGAACCCGGTTTTCGCCCCGTCGGGCTAGGCGCGGACAATGCGTTGTGCTGCTATCTTGCCGGCGTTTCGCAGCAGTAGCGCCCGATGCGCTCGGCCATCACGGCGCGCCCTCATCGCCAACAGTCCGCCGCAGCCACGCCTGCAGGTGTTCGTCGTTGCGCGCATCGAAGCGGGCAAGTTCGGCCCGCGCTCGCGCCTTGCCGCGCGGGTCATGAAGCCAGGTCGCGGCCGACAGCGTGGCCTTGATGGACGCAATCGCCGCCCGTACCTCGTCCTGCGAACCCTCGTCGATCGAACAGCCTTCGTAGTGGTTGCCGTCCGTCGCGCGCTCGATGCTGCCCAGGAACACGTCGGCAATTGCGATCAGCTCGTCGCGGAACGCGGCGGCACTCTCGGGATAGACATTCGCGTGCCGTTCCAGCCTCGCCCGCTGCTCCCGCGTCTCGCGGTCGCGCTCGTACTCGGCTGCGAGTTGTTTCTCTCGCTCTTGCTCGAGCCGGCGCAGCTCGTCGCGTTCGTCCGGCAGCCGTTCGCGGCGCACTTCCCATTGATGCACCGCATAAGGACGCAGCACGCAGCGCCGCCCCTCGGCGTCGCGCCACTCGACGGCAACGCGCCCGCTTTCTTCGGCGGCGACACTTGCGGGAACGAAGCCGGCCGCGCGCAGTTGCGACAGCAGGCCGCGCGCATGGTGCGCGCGCCAGTCGCCGAACTCCTGCACCTTCACGCGCTCGATCGCGCGCGCTCGCCGTTCGTCGGCACTGCTCCTAGACTTGCCCTCAGCTTTCATTCGATGCATCCATCGAGTGAGAGTCAGGCCGCGAGCGCGAGCTGCGGCTTGAAGTCGGGAACATCCGGCAGCGGTGGCACGGCTCGACCGGCGCGGCGCGCATCGCACGCATTGGCCCACCACTGCATCATCGGCACGCGCTGCCCATAGAAGTCCGTGCGCAGATAGGCCGCGCGCACTTCGTTCGGGTCTTTGTGGTGCAACTGGCGCTCGATCCATTCCGACCGAAAGCCCGCCTTGTAAAGCTCGTCCGTCAGCAGCGAGCGCAGCCCGTGCGCCGTTACCTCGAAGCCAAGCCGGTGCAGCGTTATGCGCAGCGTGTTTTCCGCGAGATAGCCCGCCTTGCCGGAGCTGGCGAATACGAATGAGTCCGGCCCGCGATCGGTCAACTGCGCCAGTTCCCGCAGGATCGCGATTGCCTGATTCGGCAGCGGCACCGAATGCGCCTCGCGCCGCTTCATCCGCTCGGCCGGGATATTCCAGCGCGCCGCGTTCAGGTCGATCTCGCGCCACTGCGCGCCGCGCAGCGATCCATCGCGCAGGCCCGTGTAGAGCATCAGCAGCAGCGCCGCCCGCGTCGCCAGAGAAGTTCCGCTCCTTTCGAGCGCCGCCAGCATCGGGCCGATTTGCTCGACACTCAGCGCCGCGTGATGCGTTGTCTCCGGCCGCTTGGCGAGCGCCTTCGTCACGTCGCGCGCCGGGTTCGTCGCGCCCCGCCCGGTGGCGATGGCGTAGCCGAATATCTGCCCCGCGATGATGCGCGCCCGCCTTGCCGACATGCGGATTCCCTTTTGCTCGGCCGCGCGCAGCGCCGATATCAGCGCCGTCGCGTCGATCGCGCGCATTGGCAGCGCGCCGAGTTTCGGCATCAGCAGCCGGCGCACGATGCCTTCATTGCGCTCGTGCGTGACTGCGGCAATGTCCGGCTTGCGGTGCTGCAACCACTCGCTCGCCATCGCGCCGAATGTCTCGGCCGCTGTCTGCACCTTGCGCGCGCGCTCGACCCTGCGCGCTTGAATCGGATCATTGCCGGCGCGCAGCACGTCGCGATGCTTCGCCAGTTCCTTGCGCGCTTTCTCGAGGCTCACGTCGGCCAGGCTGCCGATCTGCAGGGTGTTTTCCTTCTCGCCGAAGCGATAGCGGAATTGCCAATACTTCGCGCCGGTCGGCATCACCCGCAGGCTCAGTCCGCCGCCATCGGTCAGCCGATACGGTTTCTCGCGCGGCTTCGCGGTTTCGCACTTGCGGCTGCTCAGAACTTTCTCGGCCATCGCTGCGGCTCCCTCGGTTCCGGACCGCTGCGGGTAAAAGCGGTCCGTTACCCCGAAAATTACCCGCATCAATGCGAGACTTCAATAGCCAGTCATAGCCTGATAGCTGACTAGTTGAGTGATTTTCAGAGGGAAAAGCCAAAAGCGAGAAACAACGCGAAAACGTCAGTAGATCACGCTTCGTGGTCCCTAGGGGACGCCAATAAATTCAAAGACTTGTGTTTGGGCGGCGCCATTCTCCCAAACGAATCCCAAACAAGTCGGTAGTTGGAAGCGGCGATGTCCCGAGCGCTGTTGAACGAGCTGGCAGTGGCGGCTCGGGATGAACATCCTACGCGGCTTTGCGGTTGGCGGTCGTGATGGCGCCTTCGGCGCGTACTGCAAGCGCGGTCAGCAAACGCTTCATGTCGCGATAGCCGCGCACGGCGCGAAACCGGTGACTCGCATCAGTCAACGCCGCGCCGATCCAACGCAGC
>JAKORH010000241.1 GCA_029777935.1 Pseudomonadota bacterium | reverse complement strand
GATGTGCAGAACGCTCGCCGCAGGCACCGCCAGCGCGTCGAGCACGTGACGGAACAGGCCGTCGGCCTTGGACACGCCGTGCTCGCACGAGCAGAAGATCCGGTCGATCAGCGCGACGACGTCATCGCCCGCCGCGCGTGCGATCAGCGCGCGAAGCTCGGGCTCGCGCAGGTAGGTGTCGCTCACGACGACGACGCGCAGCCCGCGCGCACGGGCCTCGCGCATCAGCGCGACGGTGGGCGCGAACGCATAGCAGTGGCGCGCCTCGGCGTCGAGCTCCTCGCGCACCGCCGCCTCGATCGAGTCGCCGTCGGCACCGCGCTGCAGCTGGCGGTACACGTCGCGCAGCTCGACCTCGCTGCGCCAGCGGGCGACGCGCTGCAGCTGACGGGCGAACGCCTCGCCGTATACGCGTGAGCGCAACCCCGGCCCCGCCAGCTCGGCGAACACGTCGGCGGGCGCATGCGTCGCGCGCCACAGCAGCGTGTCGAAGCAGTCGAGCGACAGCGTGCCGATGCCCTCTCCGTGGAGGTGGAGGGCCTGCGCAACACTGCCTGCGGCGATCGAGGGATGCATGAATGCCCGCTCGGGGATGGACGACCACTGCAGCGTAGCCGTCGGTGCGCGGGCACCATGGAACGAAAAGCGCGGGGAACCCCCCGCTGATCCGGTCCGACCCCGATCGGTCGATCTGCGCCGCGGCCGCCCGAAGCGGCGATCCCCACGGCGCGGCCGCCGAAGCGGCCGGGGGTATCGGCGCCGTCCGCCCCGGGTGGCGGACGGCGCCGTGGTCGCTCAGCGCAACAGGTTCAGCACGCTGTTGGGCGAGGCGTTCGCCTGCGAGAGCATCGCGGTGCCGGCCTGCTGGAGCACCTGCGCCCGGGTGAGCGCGGCCGTCTCGGACGCGAAGTCGGCGTCCATGATCCGGCTGCGTGCCGCCGCCTGGTTCTCGGCCGCCACCTGCAGCGTGGAGATCACGGCGTCGAAGCGGTTCTGCACCGCGCCGTAGGTCGCCCGCTGCGTGTTCACCAGGTCGAGCGCCGTGTCGATGTTGCCGATCGCCGTGTTGGCGTTCGTCGCGCTGGTGATGTTGCCGCCCGTCACCGCGGTGATCGACGCATTGTTGTCCAGGCGCGTCGAGGTCACCGAGATCGTGTCGTTGGACGTCGTGCCGGCACCCACCTGGAACGACAGGCTGCCCGCCGAGGCGCCCAGGATCGACAGGCCGTTGAACTGCGTGCCGGCCAGCGTGCGCGTGATCTCGAGCGCGAGCTGCTGGAACTCGGTGTCGAGGTTGCTGCGGTCGCCCGAGCCGTTCGTCGCGTTGTTCGATTGCACGGCGAGCTCGCGCATCCGCTGCAGCATGTCGCTCACCTGGCCCAGCGCGCCTTCGGCGGTCTGCGCGAGGGAGATGCCGTCGTTGGCGTTGCGGATCGCGACGTTCATCCCGCGATATTGCGCGCTCATCCGCGAGGCGATCGCCAGGCCCGCGGCGTCGTCCTTCGCGCTGTTCACGCGCAGACCCGACGACAGGCGCTGGATCGACTGCGACAGCAGACTCTGCGTCTGCGACAGGTTGCGCTGCGCGTTCAGCGACAGCAGATTGGTGTTGATGACTTGCGACATGTCGAACTCCCGGTTGGACCGCTACCCCGCGGTCACCTCAGACCCAAGATCCGCCGGGACTCCGGCGGCGCCTTGGTCCGCCCCGGCGCTCCCCCGGGATCGGACAGCGGGTCCTCGTGACCCGTTGGGGGGGTTATCGGCGTCGCTGCGGTGGGCTTTAGCGGGCGCCTCGCGTAGGAAGAACTCCTAGCCCCATAGGAATTCGTGGGAACGCGCGCGCAGAAGTCTTTCGATTCAAGCGCGCGCCGCTTCGTCCGACACTGGGTCGCGTTGCATCCAGCCCAGCGAAGGAATCGTATGCCGACGGAAGATCGACTGATGGCCGAAATCAGGGAGGCCAACCTCTCCTATTTGATCCTCGCGCAGAACCTCATCCGCGCGGATCGGACGCAGGCGCTCTTCCGGCTCGGCATCTCGGAGCAGGTGGCCGACATCATCGCCGCGCTGTCGCCCGGCCAGATCCTGAAGGTCGCCTCGGGCAACATGCTGATGTGCCGCTTCCGCTTCGACGACGAGATCGTGTGGTCGCTGCTGACCGATCACGGCCGCAGCGCCGAGCAGGGCGAAAGCGTGGCGGGCCGGCTGCACGCGAGCATCCTGATGTCGGGCAACTTCGGCGAGGCGATGCAGTCATGACCTCGCGCAGCCTGCTCGAGGACAACCGGCAGTTGCGCCGCGCGATCACGCTGATCGAGCTCGGGGCCCGGCTGCAGGTGCTGCAGTCCGAGACCGACCTGCCGTACGAGCGCCTGCTCAAGCTGTACAAGGAGGTCGCCGGCCGGTCGCCGTCGAAGGGGCAGTTGCCGTTCTCGACGGACTGGTTCATGTCGTGGCAGCCGAACATCCACGCGTCGCTGTTCTTCAACGTCTACCAGTACCTGAGCAAGGCCACCGACATCGAGCCGATCGACGCGATCGTCGGCGCTTACCGTCTGTACCAGTCGGAAGTCAGGACGAACGGCGTCGAGCCGCTGCTGTCGATCACGCGCGCCTGGCGGCTCGTGCGCTTCGTCGATTCGGGCATGCTGTGCACGACGCGCTGCACGCGGTGCTCGGGCCACTTCGTGAACCACACGTACGAGCTCACCGGCCGCTACGTGTGCGGGCTGTGCGAGCCGCCCGCCCGCGCGGGCAAGGCGCGCCGT
>JAKORH010000240.1 GCA_029777935.1 Pseudomonadota bacterium | reverse complement strand
CGCTGGACGGCCGAATCAAGACCACGCTCGCAGTGTCGCAGACCGACGTGCGGGAACCCGTGTGGGGCCCTTTCGGGCGCTGACCCACAGTTCACTCGAGGAGGATTGTTCCAATGAAGATGATGCAATGGCGATGGGTCCTGGCGGCGGCGGCCGTGGTGCTGGCCGGATGCGCGTCGCAGACCAAGCTCGACGAAGGGGCGCCGGTCGAGACCCGCACGCCGACCAGCACGAGCGATGCGGCTTCGGCCGCCGGCAGCGCGAGCGGCACATCCCAATCGCAGGTCACCCCGGTCGACCTGAACAAGCAGAACGCCGACGCGCTGAAGGCGACGCCGCGCGTGATCTACTTCGATTTCGACAGCTATATCGTCAAGGATCAGTACCGCGACATCGTCGAGCTGTACGCGAAGGTGCTGTCGTCGGACCGCGGCCGTCGGCTCGTGATCGAGGGCCATACCGACGAACGCGGCAGCCGTGAGTACAACCTTGCGCTCGGCCAGCGGCGCGCCGAGGCGGTCGCCAAGGCGATCGAACTGCTCGGCGCGAACGCGTCGCAGATCGAGTCGGTGAGCTTCGGCAAGGAGCGCCCGGCGGTTCCGGGCAACGACGAGGCAGCGATGGCGCAGAACCGCCGCGCGGTGCTGAAGCTGCAGTGATGACGACGCTGCAAGGAACCGCCGGCAGCCGGGCGCGAGCCGCGGTGGCGCTCGCTGCGCTCGCCGCGGCGCTGGCCGCGCCCGCGGCGCGTGCGGCGCTGTTCGAGGACGACGAGGCGCGCAAGGCGATCCTCGATCTGCGCCAGCGAGTCGATCAGAACAATGCGCAGCTGACGACGCGCCAGACCGACCAGAGCGCGCAGATCGAGCAGATGCGGCGCAGCCTGCTCGATCTGTCGAACCAGATCGAGGGGCTGCGCGGCGAGATCGCCAAGCTGCGCGGCGCGAACGAACAGCTCGCGCGCGATCTGGCCGACGTGCAGCAGCGGCAGAAGGATCTCGCGCAGGGCACCGATGCCCGCCTCGCGAAGTTCGAGCCGCAGGTGGTGACGGTGGACGGCAAGGAGTTCAACGCCAGCCCCGAGGAGCGCCGCGCCTATGACGACGCGATGGCACTCGTGCGCAAGGGCGACTTCCCGGCCGCCGTGGCGGCGTTCACCGCGTTCCAGAAGCGCTTTCCGAAAAGCGGCTATGCCGAGTCGGTGCTGTTCTGGCTCGGCAATGCGCAGTACGGCAAGCGCGACTATGCGCAGTCGATCGGCACCTTCCGCTCGCTCGTGACGGCGGTGCCCGACAGCCCGCGGGCGCCGGAGGCGCTGCTGTCGCTGGCCAACGCCCAGCTCGAGCTGAAGGACACGAAGGGCGCGCGCAAGACGCTCGACGACCTGCTGAAGACTTATCCGAAGTCCGAAGCCGCGCAGGCCGCGCGCGAGCGCATTGCGGCGCTGAAATAGCGGGCGATCGTGAACCCGTCGGCGCCCGACATGCAGGCGCTAGTCTGGCAGGTGCTGGCCTGCGCGTTCGGGCTCGCGGCCATCTTCGGCGCGATCGCGCAGCGCACGCACTTCTGCACGATGGGCGCGGTGGCCGACATCTTCTCCTTCGGCGACTGGACGCGCATGCGCATGTGGGTGCTGGCGATCGGCGTCGCGATGATCGGCTTCAACGCGATGGTCTGGCTCGGCTGGATCGACGCCGCGCAAAGCCTGTACGGCGGCACGCGCTTCATGTGGCTGTCCGCGCTCGCCGGCGGGCTGCTGTTCGGCATCGGCATGGTGTTCGGATCGGGCTGTGCGAGCAAGACGCTG
Organism: Pseudomonadota bacterium; assembly: GCA_029777935.1. The sequence continues at coordinate 180 of JAKORH010000240.1, read as the reverse complement.
GTGCGCATCGGCGGCGGCAATCTGAAGTCGCTCGTCGTCGCGCTCGTCATGGGGTTGACGGCGATCGCGACGCTCAAGGGGCTGCCGGCGGTGGTGCGCGTCGCAAGCGTCGATACGGTCTTCGTCGCGCTGCCTGCGCAGCAGAATCTGCCGGCGCTCGCTGCGAGGGCCTTTGGCGGG
>JAKORH010000239.1 GCA_029777935.1 Pseudomonadota bacterium | reverse complement strand
GCGCGGCCTTGCCCGACGGCAGCAGGATCGAGCGCCTGCCCGCCGGCGCCGCGGCGAGCGCGCCGAAGCTCACGCCGGAAGAAGCGCAGAAACTGGCGCACCTGAACGCGCAGGTGCTGGCCGAGCAGAATGCCGCGATGGCGCGCCAAGCGCGCGAAGAGGCGTTGCGGCGCGTGCAGCAGCAGATGTATTTCGACCTGTACTACGGGCCGGGCTGGTGGGGCTGGCACGACCGCTGGGGGCACGACCCGCACTGGTCGTTCGGCCTCGGCTGGTACGGGCCGTGGCCGTAGCCTGCGGGCGACGCCGTGCTGCTTGCATGAGGGTCCGGCGCCGTAACGCGCAAGCCGATGCGCGTCAAAGCTCCATCAAGTCCTTCCCCAGCACGATCTCGCCACTGAATTCCCTCGCCGCGGCATCGCGCCAGAGTTCGTCGGCGACCGTATCGGCCGGCACGAAGTGCGAGAGCACCAGGGTCTTCACGCCGGCTTCGCGCGCGACGGCACCCACCTGCTTCTCGGTCGTGTGGCTGTCGAGCAGGTGGCGGCGCAGCCGCGTCGCGTTTTCCAGCCGCCCGCAGATCGCGTCGAGCGCGGGCTCGTAGAGCACTTCGTGCACCAGCACGTCGGCGCCGCGCGCGAACTCGACGAGGCTCTGGCACGGCGCGGTGTCGCCGGAGAAGACGATCGAGCGGTCGGCGGTGTCGAAGCGGAACGCGAACGCCGGCACCACCGGCGGGTGCTTGACGAGCGTGCAGGTCACGCGCACGCGCTCGTCGCGATACACCTCGCAGGGGCCGCTGATCTCGTGCGCGCGGATCAGCGGTGCGAGCGGCGGGCGGCCTTCGTCCTTGATGCGCGTGGCGATGTCGTAGCTGTTCATCTCCAGGAACTGCTCGGTCATGCGCACCAGCGGCGGCGGGCCGTAGGCATCGACCGGTTCATCGAGCCCGCCGGTCCAGATCAGCAGGAACAGGTTGCCGAAGTCGGCGTTGTGGTCGGAGTGGTGGTGCGTGACGAACACCCCGCGCAGCGAGCGAAACGGCAGGCCCGCCTTCGCCATCTGGCGCGCAACGCCGTTGCCGCAGTCGACGATGTAGGTCACGCCATCGACGACGACGGCGTGCGCCGGCGCCGAGCGCGTGACTTTGGGCATCGGCCCGCCGCCGGTGCCGAGCAGGATCAGTCGGGCTGCATCCATGGGGTTGCATTCATGGTGTCAAGTGTTTCGAGGTGCGGCGCCAAGGCGAGCGGCGTGCGTTGGACGACGGGCTGCCGCGGCCATTCGGCCTGATGACCGGGCCGGCGTGCGGGCCGCGCCGCGCGCCCGTCACCGTTTGGCTTCCGCCTTGTCTGCCGTGCCAACCGGCACGAACTGGAAGAACAGTTCGTCGCTGCGGATCATGTTCAGTTGCGAACGGGCGCGCTCCTCGATCGCCTCGCGTCCGGCTCTGAAGCTCGCGACTTCGGCCGCGAGCTGCGCATTGCGCGCGGCCAGCTCTTCGTTCGCCGCGCGCTGCGCAGCGAGCTGCCGATCGAGCTCGGCCACCCGCAACCACCCGCCCTTGCCGAACCACAGCGGCCACTGGATCGCGGCGAGCAGGACGGCGAGCACGATCGCGAGAGTGCGCATTGGTCAGTCGGCAGTCGGCGGTCGGCAGTCGGCGGTCATCATGGGGCGCCGGCTTCCAAAGTTGCGATCAAGCCGTTGAGCATACGGCCGAGTTCCGCCGCCTTCGGCATCAGGGAGCGGACGAGCTCCATCGCAATCTGCCAGACCTTCAAGTCGCGATAGCTCATCTGCCGACTGCCGACCGCCGACTGCCGACGTTCATCGCGCGCTGTAGAACGCGCTGCGGCCCGGATAGCTGGCGACGTCGCCGAGGTCTTCCTCGATGCGCAGCAACTGGTTGTACTTGGCGATGCGGTCGGAGCGGCTCATCGAACCGGTCTTGATCTGCAGCGCGTTCAGTCCGACCGCGATGTCGGCGATGGTCGAATCCTCCGTTTCGCCGGAGCGGTGGCTGATCACGGTGGTCCAGCCGGCGCGCTTGGCCATCTCGATCGCGGCGAAGGTCTCGGTCAGCGTGCCGATCTGGTTGATCTTGATCAGGATCGAATTGGCGATGCCGCGCGCGATGCCCTCGCGCAGG
>JAKORH010000029.1 GCA_029777935.1 Pseudomonadota bacterium | reverse complement strand
CGCTTCCGGCGCCTCGGCCGCATGCCGCTCGACGCGCTCGTGCACGCAGACATCGCGCGGATAATCGCGCTGGGTAGCGTTCCACGCCTTCAGCACCAACTGGCGCTCGGCGGCATCCATCAGGTTGATCGCGTCCACCGGCTGCGCATCGTCGCGGACCATGCCGCGCAGCAGCGCTTCGAGATGACCGACGTGCCGCTGCATCGTCGACAGGTCGTACAGCGCCGTCGCGAAGCACAACGTGCCGACGATGCGGTCATCGGACTCCTGCAGTTCCAGCGTCAGGTCGAACTTGGCGGTCGCGGACGACGCCGGCAGCGCGGTCGTCGTCACGCCTTCCAGCGCGAAGGCCGTCTGCGGGACGTTCTGCCACGCGAACGCCAGCTGGAAGATGGGCGTGTGCGCGAGCGAACGCCGGGGATTCAGCGCCTCCACGACCTGCTCGAACGGCACGTCCTGGTGCGCCTGCGCCGACAGCACGCGATCGCGCGCCTGCGCCAGCAGCTGCGCGACGCTGGGGCGATCGCCGAGATCCAGGCGCAGCGCCAGCGTGTTGACGAAGAAGCCGATCAACGACTCGACTTCGACGACGGTGCGGTTGGCGACCGGCGTGCCGATCACCACCTCGTCCTGCCCGGCCAGACGCGCCGCCACGGCGGCCCATGCCGCCAGCAGCGTCATGTAGAGGGTCGTGCCGTGGCGCTGCGACAGCGCCTTCAGCGACGCCGTCAATGCGGGGTCGAACGCGATCGGCAGCAATTCGCCGCGATAATCCTGCACCGCAGGGCGCGGCCGATCGGTCGGCAGCGCGACCAGCGCCGGCGCACCCTCCAGATGCGTCCGCCAGAAGGCGAGCTGCGTCTGCTAGACCTCGCCCGACAGCCAAGTGCGTTGCCACACGGCATAGTCGGCATACTGCGCCGGCAGCGCCGGCAGCGGATCGACGTCCGGCGACAGGCCATCGATCGCGTAGGCGCGATAGAGCGCGTCGAGTTCTCGGGCCAGCACGTCCATCGACCAGCCGTCAGACACGATGTGGTGCATCGTCAGCAGCAGCGCGTACTGCCGCCCGGAGAAGCGCAGCAGCCGG
>JAKORH010000238.1 GCA_029777935.1 Pseudomonadota bacterium | reverse complement strand
GCCGGTGGCGCCGAGCGAGCCGTACAGCTCCGCTCGAACCCGCGCGGCGCGTTCCAGAATCCCGTCGTGCGCCAGCCGCAACGCGAACATGCGCGCCGCGCGCATCGGCCCCACCGTGTGCGACGACGACGGTCCGATACCGATCCTGAAGAGGTCGAACGCGCTGATGGCCATGTTCAGTTCAAAACCGTGCCCTCACCCCAACCCCTCTCCCGAAGGGAGAGGGGCTTCACTTCCCTCTCCCGCCGGGAGAGGGACCGAGGGTGAGGGATCTCAGCATCTCACCCAGCACCTCCGCCTGCACGCGGCTGCGCATCAACGCCTCCATGTGCTGCGCGCCCTCGACGCGGATCAGCCGCTTCGGCCCGCGCGCGGCGGCATGGAGCCGCTCGCTGTGCTTGAACGGAATCACCGCATCGGCGGTGCCGTGCACGAACAGCAGCGGCATGTCGATCTGATCGAGCATCGCGATCGGATCGCGCTCGCGCGGCGGCAGCCACGGCAATGCGAGAGGCAGCAACGGCGCCAGCACCACGCTCGCCAGCGCGGCATCGCGCGCGATGCCGCGGTAGCTCGCGAACGCCGAATCGATCACCGCCAGCTTCACGCCGGCGCGATCGGCCGCGAGCATCCGCAGCGCGGTCGCGCCGCCGATGCTCTGGCCCAGCACGATCAGCGCGTTCTTGTCGATCTCGCGTCGCGCGCGCAGCCAGCGCAGCGCGGCCAGCGCATCGACGACCACACCGTCGAGCGTGGGCTTGCCTTCCGATTCTCCGAAGCCACGGTAGTCGACCATCAGCACGTTGAAGCCGGCCGGCGGCAGCCATGCCACCAGCGGCAGGTGATTGCCGATGTTGGCCGCGTTGCCGTGCAGATGAAGCACCGTGCCTTTGGCAGCGGAAGCGGCCGGCAGCCACCAGCCGTGCAGGCGGCTGCGGTCGGCGCTTTCGATCGAGACGTCCTCGTGCGCCAGCCCGAAGTCGCCCGGCCGCGTGTAGTCGACGCGGTCCGGATAGAAGAACATGCCTTCGATCATGGTGCAGCCGCTGACCAGATGCAGCAAAGCAAGGCTGAACAAGATCTCAACGCCGACGCGTCGGAAGCGGTGACCGGGCGAATCCGGCCGCATCGATCTTCGCTCACAACCTGGCGCGAATGATGCGAATCAGGTCGCCCAGCGTACGTGCATGGGGGAACTCCTGCTGCACGAACAGCGCCGCGAGCGCCAGCAGGAAGACGAACACCAGCACCGGCAGGATCGTCGCGCGCGCGACCACGCGCAGCCATTCGGTCTCGTCCATGATCTGCGCACGCCGCGCCAAGCCTCCGGCCAGCAGACTGAAGAACGCCGCATCGATGAGCAGGGCGGGCGCCATCGCGATCGAATAGAAGCCGAAGGTGACGATGGCAAGAAAGACCGCGATGATCAACCCAAGCGCGAGCACGGGCAGACATCCTTCGTCCGCGCCGCCGGCGACCTCACCAACGCCATGTCCGACCTCGGCCATGACGTTGCCGGTCGCCTCCAGCGCGCCGCCCGCCGCATTGTCGACCACTGGCACATCGGCGCTCCAATCCCCGCCGGCACCGCCCCCACCGAAATCGCCGCCATGGCCGCTCTGGAAGTCGGGGACACCGTCGTGCGAGCTATGACTCGGAAACGCATTGCCGAGGTCAACGGAGTCGAACGATCCGCGCTCGCGGTTCAGCACCGCCCGCACGTACGCCAGCCAGATGCGCACCCCGAGCAGGAACGCAAGATACGCTGCGACGGTTGCGGCGACGTAGCGCGGCGCCAATTGCTCGAAGCCCGCCAGCAGCATCAGCTTTGTGGTGAGCAGTCCGATCAGCGCCGCCCAAAGCAGGATCAGCGTGACGTGGAAGCGCAGAAAGAACTGCGCCGTCATCCTGCGCGCAAACGCGCGCCGTGCGGCAAAGCGTCTCTGCGACACGCTTTGCCGCTGCGTCAGTGCATTGCGGCCGATCTGGACCGGCGACGGCATTACGCGGTCGCGCGTTCTTCCTGTAGTTCAGCGATCGGCATGCACGAACAGAACACGTGGCGGTCGCCGTATACGTTGTCGACGCGCGCCACCGGCGGCCAGTACTTCTGCCGCTTCAGCGTCGCCAGCGGGAAGGCCGCCTGCTCGCGCGTGTAGTCGTGCTCCCAGTTCTCGGCCATCACCATGGCCGCGGTGTGCGGGGCGTTCTTCAGCGGATTGTCGTCGCGGTCGATGCGGCCCTCCTCGATCGCCCGGATCTCGGCGCGGATCTCGATCATCGCGTCGACGAAGCGGTCGAGCTCGTGCAGCGCTTCGCTCTCGGTCGGCTCGACCATCAGCGTTCCCGGCACCGGGAAGGACAGCGTCGGCGCGTGGAAGCCGTAGTCCATCAGCCGCTTGGCCACATCCTCGGCGCTGATGCCGCACGCATCCTTGATCGGCCTGAGATCGAGGATGCACTCGTGCGCGACCAGCCCGTTGCGGCCGGTGTACAGCGTCGGGTAATGCGGCGCGAGCCGACGTGCGATGTAGTTGGCGTTCAGCAGCGCGACCTGCGTGGCGCGCGCCAGGCCCGCCGCGCCCATCAGCGTGATGTACATCCACGAGATCGGCAGGATGCCGGCGGAGCCGTAGTTCGCGGCGCTGACCATGCCGACTTCGCCCTCATCCCCCGCCCTCTCTCGCTGGTGCGGGCCAGCGAGCTTGGCAGGCAGATACGGCGCCAGGTGCGCCTTCACCGCCACCGGACCGACGCCGGGGCCACCGCCGCCGTGCGGGATGCAGAACGTCTTGTGCAGGTTCAGGTGCGAGACGTCCGAGCCGAACTTGCCGGGCTTCGCGAGCCCGACCAGCGCGTTGAGGTTCGCGCCGTCCATGTAGACCTGACCGCCGTGCGCATGCACGATGTCGCAGATCTCGACGATCGCCTCCTCGAACACGCCATGGGTCGACGGATACGTGACCATCAGCGCCGCGAGCCTATCGGCGTGCTGCGCTGACTTGGCCTTCAGGTCGGCCACGTCGACGTTGCCGTTGGCATCGCACTTGACCACCACGACTTCCATGCCGGCGAGGTTCGCGCTGGCCGGGTTGGTGCCGTGTGCGCTTTCCGGGATCAGGCAGATGCTGCGATGGCCCTGACCGCGCGCCTTGTGATAGGCGCGGATCGCGAGCAGCCCCGCGTATTCGCCCTGCGCGCCCGAATTCGGCTGCAGGCTCACGGCGTCGTAGCCGGTGCACTCGGCCAGCATCCGCTCCAGCTCGTCGACGAGCTGCAGGTAACCCTGCACCTGCTCGGCCGGCGCGCACGGATGGACATTGGCGAACTCGGGCCACGTGATCGGGATCATCTCCGCGGTGGCATTCAACTTCATCGTGCACGAGCCGAGCGGGATCATCGTGCGGTCGAGCGCGAGATCCTTGTCGGCGAGCGAGCGCAGGTAGCGCAGCAACTCGTGTTCGGCGTGGTGTGTGTTGAACACCGGGTGCGCCAGGAATGGCGACGTCCGCACCAGCGCCGGCGGGATCGCGTCGAGCACCGCGCCGTCGAGCAGGTCGATGTTGCCGCCGGCGCCGAACAGCCGCCACAGCGCGGCGACGTCCGCGCGCGTGGCCGTCTCGTCGAACGAGATGCCGACCGCGTCCGGCCCCAGCTCGCGCAGGTTGATCCGCTGCGCGCGCGCGGCCGCGTGGATCTTCGCCGCGTCGATGCCACGCACGGTCACCGTGTCGAAGAACGTCTCGTTGGTCGCGAGGCCTCCGGCGCGCAGCCCGGCCGCGAAGATCGCCGCCAGCCGGTGCACACGCTGCGCGATGCGCTTGATTCCCTGCGGGCCGTGATAGACGGCGTACATGCTGGCCATCACCGCCAGCAGCACCTGCGCCGTGCAGATGTTCGAGGTCGCCTTCTCGCGCCGGATGTGCTGCTCGCGCGTCTGCAGCGTCAGACGGTACGCGGGCGCGCCCTGCGCATCGACCGACACGCCGACCAGCCGCCCCGGCATCGAACGCTTGTACGCGTCGCGGCAGGCGAGGAACGCCGCGTGCGGCCCGCCGAAGCCGAACGGCACGCCGAATCGCTGCGAATTGCCGACCACGATGTCGGCACCCCACTCGCCCGGCGGCCTGATCAGCGCCAGCGCCAGCAGGTCCGCGGCCGCGGTCACGAGCGCGCCGCGCGCGTGCGCCGCGCGCACGATGCCGGCGTAGTCGCGTACTTCGCCGGTCGAGCACGGGTATTGCAGCAGCACGCCGAAAGCGTCCGTCTTCAGCGCGGCTTCATCGTCGCCGACGGTGATCTCGATGCCGAGCGCCTCGGCGCGCGTGCGCACGACCGCGACCGTCTGCGGGTGGCAGTCGGCCGACACGAAGAAGAGATTCGACTTGCTCTTGCACGAGCGCTTGGCCAGCGTCATCGCCTCGGCCGCCGCGGTGCCTTCGTCGAGCAGCGAGGCGTTGGCGATCTCCATGGCGGTGAGATCGCACACCATCGTCTGGAAGTTGATCAGCGCTTCCATCCGGCCCTGCGAGATCTCGGCCTGGTATGGCGTGTAGGCCGTGTACCAGGCCGGGTTCTCCAGGACATTGCGCAGGATGACGGCCGGCGTGTGCGTGCCGTAGTAGCCCATGCCGATGAAGCTGCGGAACACCTGGTTCTTCTGCGCGACCGCGGCGAGCTTCGCCAGCGCTTCTTCCTCGGTCATCGCGCCGGGCAGCGCCAGCGGCGTGTTCAGGCGGATCGACTGCGGCACGATCGCGTCGACCATCGCCTCGAGCGACGGCTGGCCGATCACGGCCAGCATGCGCGCGATCTCCTCGTCGTTGGGGCCGACGTGGCGCTCGATGAACGCGTCGCGGTGTTCGAGCTGTCTGAGCGTGGTCATCTACTTCGCCGCCTCGATGTTGGCCTGGTACTTCGCCGCGTCGAGCAGCTTGCCGAGGTCGGCCGCGTTCGCGGGTTTCAGCTTGAACAGCCACGCCGCGAATGCGTCGCTGTTGATCGCCTCCGGCTTGTCCTTGAGCTGATCGTTGGCGGCGACGACGGTGCCGGCGATCGGCGCGTAAACGTCGGAGGCGGCCTTCACCGATTCGACGACCGCGCACGCTTCGCCCGCCTTCACCTCGCGGCCGACTTCGGGCAGTTCGACGAACACGAGGTCGCCGAGCGCGTCCTGCGCGAACTCGGTGATGCCGATGGTGACGGTGCCGTCGGCTTCGCTCTTCACCCACTCGTGCGACTCGGTGTACTTCAGATCTGCGGGAACTTTCATCGCGGCTCCTTCGGTTGCTCGTTGCTCTTCGTTCGTTGCTCGTTGTTTGTCTTTCGCTGCCGACCGCCGACTGCCGACTGCCGACTAGATCAGTGCCTTGCCGTTCCGAACGAACGGGTACTTCACGACCTGCGCCGCGACCGGCTTGCCGCGCAGTTCGACCTGCACCTGATCGCCAACCTTGACCCCGGCCGGCACCCGCGCCAACGCGATCGAAAAGCCCAGCGTCGGCGAGAACGTGCCGCTGGTGATTTCGCCATCGCCGTGCGATGTCATCACCTTCTGATGCGCGCGCAGGATGCCCCGGTCGACCATCTTCAGGCCCACCAGTTGCCGCAGCCCGCCGCGCGCCTTCTGCGCTTCCAGCGCGGCACCGCCGATGAAGTGGCGCGGCGGATCGAAGCTGACGGTCCACGCGAGCCCCGCTTCGAGCGGCGACACCGTCTCGTCCATGTCCTGCCCGTACAGGTTCATGCCGGCCTCGAGCCGCAGCGTGTCGCGCGCGCCCAGCCCGCATTCGGCGACGCCGGCCGCCTTCAGTCGCTGCCACAACGCGGGCGCTTCGGCCGCGGGCAGCACGATCTCGCAGCCGTCCTCGCCGGTGTAGCCGGTGCGCGCGATGAACCAACCTTCCTCCCCTCGCCCCCCGGGAGAGGGGCCGGGGGTGAGGGCCGGGTGGAACGCCGCGCTGAACACCTTCAGTCCGCCGATCAGTTCAGCCGCCTGCGGCAGCACCTGCGAAAGGATCGCGCGCGCCTGCGGCCCCTGCACTGCGATCATCGCCAGATCAGGCCGCGGCTTCAGACTCACGTCGAACCTGCGCGCGCCGGCGACCTGCTGCATCCAGGCGATGTCCTTGTCGGCGGTCGCGGCATTGACGACGATCCGATAGCGGTCGGCGCCGATCCAGTACACGATCAGATCGTCGATCACGCCGCCGGCATCGTTCAGCATGCAGGTGTACAGCGCCTTGCCCGGTACCAGCCTCGCCACGTCGTTGGCGATCAGCGTGCGCAGGAAGTCGCGCGCGCCTCCGCCGGCCGCGTCGACCACGCGCATGTGCGACACGTCGAACATGCCCGCGTGCCGCCGCACCGCGTGATGCTCCTCGATCTGCGAGCCGTAGTTGACCGGCATGTCCCAGCCGCCGAAGTCGACCATCTTCGCGCCCGAGGCGACGTGGGTGCCGTAGAGCGGTGTGCGTTTGAGCGTCATCCGGAGCCTCCAGGAAGCAAACGGGGCACCCGTCGGAAATCGACGGGCGCCCCTCTGTCCTTTTGCCTGAGAGTTTGGAGCCCGATCGGCCCCTGCCCCTTCGGCGCTGGACCTGCACGCAAGTGCAGGTCCAGTCTCTCCAGAGTCGCTCGCGCGAGGCGGTTTTCGGTACCTGAGCGATTACGGGCGTTGCGCCTTCGGCGGCTCCGCGGTTCGGAGCGCTCTCCCGTTTCGCGCGTTGAGCGATGCGGAAGGATACACCGCGGGCATGCGATAGCCGGCGAACACGCGGCCGCAACGCCCGGCGGCGTGCGTACTGCGTTCTGACGATTGACACCCTCGGCACGGACCGCCGGGACGAAGATTCGCGTCGGGCGCCATTGAGACGCCCGGAAAGCGAGGAAGACATGTTGGGTGAAAGGATTGGCGACGAAGTGGGCAAAGTCACCATGCAGCGGATCTTGCCGAATCCGGCTGGTGGGCCAAAGATGGAAATCACCTTCAAGGCCGGCGGTCGAATGCTGGGCGTGGAGTACACCGATACCGGAACCTACAACGCGGTGCTGCGTCCCGATGGCTGCTTCTTCGGCGAGGGCCAGGGCGTATTGATGGGCAAGGACGGCGAAGTGGCGACGTGGACCGGGCAAGGCATCGGCCGCGCCGCCAAGAGCGGCGCCACCAGCTATCGCGGCTGCGTGTACTACCAGACTTCGTCCGAAAAATGGCTGAAGCTCAACAGCACGGCCGCGATGTACGAGTACGAAGTCGACGCCGACGGCAACACCCGCTGCCAGTTGTTCGAATGGAAATAGTTCGCACGCCCTGATCGGGCGCCGGATGGTCCGGGGGCGCACTGCTCCCGGCCGCATCCGGCCGCTGTTCGAACTCCACCTCTCTTCACCCCGCCACTTCGCTGCGTCACCGAACGGCCGCCCGCTGCGGGCGCCAGTGCGCTTTTTCGCGCGACGGCGGGCAACCTGTGTACCATCGGCCGGCTCGTCGCGGGCGCGCGATTCGAAGCGATCGGGCGCCAATCGTTGCAGACGGTCGTGGTGACCGGGGGACGTTCGATGACGACCGCAAGGCACGAGGGGGTCAGTGCCGACGAGTCCGCGCGGATCGTCGCCGAAGTCTTCGCCCTGACCTTCACCGGCCAGCCCGAAGCGGCCATCGCGCTTGCCACGAACGCGCTCGCCGGCGGCGGCCTGTCGGTCGAGCACGAGGCAGAACTCCTCGACCTGCGCGCCGAAAGTCTGTTGTGGCGCGGCGAGAACGCGCGCTGCGCCGAAGACGCACGCGCGCTGGCGGCACTGGGCAAGCGCGAACGCAGCCCGGCGATACAGGCGCTCGCGCACCGGTGCGAGGCGATGCTTCATCTGCGGCGCGGCAACGGCCCGGCGGCGGTGCGGGAAGCGCGCGCAGCGCTGAAGGCTGCACGACGCAGCGGTGACGAGTCGATCGAAGGCCTGTGTCTGTCGACGCTGGGCTGGCTGATGTCGATAGCGCGGATCGATGCCGCGAAGGCGCCCGCGCACGCGCGCCGGGCCGTCGCGATCTTCGAGCGCATCGGTCCGCCGGTCTATCTGGCCCGTGCGTGGCTGTGGTTGGGCAATACGTATGTCGGTCTCGAACGGCCACGGGAGGCCAACGAAGCCTGCGCCCGCGCACTGGAACTGGCGCGTCGATGCGGCGACCTCTCCTGCCAGGGCGCCGCATTGAACCTGCTCGCGTGGTTCGAAACCGACCGGGCCAGGACCGTGAAGATGCGCAGCCAGGCGCTGGCCGCCTATACCGCGGCGGGCAATCTGCACGGCCAGGCCATCATGATCGGCAACCTCGGGTCGGAAGCCGTCGACGCCGGGCTGTACCGGCGCGCGCGCCGCCTGCTGCGCGAGGCGGAAGCGATGCATCGGCGCATGGGCAACGGCGCCGCGCTCGCCGTCAACTACGGCAACCTGTTCGATGCCGAACTGGCGATGGGTCACCTCGATGCCGCCCGCGCCGCAGCCCGCGAGGCCGGCAAGCTGGTCCGCTCGCTCGGCCTGAAGCGCTTCATGGGCTGGCCATCGGCGTCGGACGGGCGACTGGCCCTCGAGGAAGGGCGCGCGGCGGATGCGGCACGCCTGTTTCATCGAGCGGCAATCGAGCAGGGTAGGCACAACATCGGCGCGCTGATCACGATGCTCGCCGACGAGTCGCGTGCGAACCTGCTCGCCGGGCAGCCAGCGGCGGCGCTTGCGGTGTCGCGACGCGCGACCGCGCTGCACCGGGACAAGGGCCTGGCCTGGCTCGACGGCCTGGATCCGCCGGTTCTGTGGTGGCATCACAGCCAGGCGCTGCGCGCCAATGGCCTGGCCCGGGAGGCCGACCTGGCACTGGCGCGCGCCTACCGCTTCGTCGTCGACCGCAACGCGCAGGTCGGCGACGAAGGGCTGCGCCGCAACGCGCTCAACAAGAAGCCGGAGGTGCGGGCGCTGCTCGCCGCCTGGGTCGGGCACGCGCGTGAAAGGGGTCTGTCCAGGGCGCAGCGCGAGGCGCATCTGGCGGCGCAAGCCAACCTGCGCGAGCCGTTCGAGCGCCTGGTCGACACCGGCCTGCGATTGAACGAGATCCGGAACGAATCCGAGCTGCGCGAGTTCCTCGTCGACGAGGTGACCGAGCTTTCCGGCGCCGAGCGCGTGCTGCTGGTGATGGAAGTCGCAGGAGAGCTCGAGATCGGCGGTGCGCTGCTGCGGCAGGGCGAGTCGGACGCCGCGTTGCTGCACGCCATCACACCGTGGCTGCAGGAAGCGCGACGTACCCGCAATGCAGCCCTGCGACACGGTCCCGAGGACGCCGAGCCGATCGATCAACGCTCGTGCCTCGTCGTCCCGTTGATCGCGCAGCGCGAACTGCTGGGCTGCCTCTACGCCGACATCGAGGGCCTGTTCGGTCGGTTCCACGACGGCGACATGCAACTGCTCGCCATGCTGGCCGCGCAGGCCGCGCTGACGCTCGCCAACGTGCGCGCCGCCGAAGCGCTGGAGCACAAGGTCGAGCAGCGCACCACCGAGGCGCGCGCCGCCCAGGCGCAGGCCGAACAGCGCGCCAGCGAACTGGAACTGATCAACACGATCCAGCGCGGCATCGCCGCCTCGATGGACCTGCGCGCCATCGTCGACCTCGTCGGCGACAAGTTGCGCGAAGTCTTCCACACCGGCGACCTCGGCATCTGGTGGTGGAACGCGGATGAGCGCCTGGCCCATCCGTTCTACGTGTACGAGCACGGAGTGCGCTACGAGGGCGGACCGATCCACATCGCTCCCGGCCTGGTCTACGACCGCATCCTCGTGGACCGCGAGGTGCTGGTCGCCAGCACCCGGGCCGAGATGGACGCGCTCGGACTCAAGCCGGTCGAGGGCACCGACGCGAGCCGGTCGGCCGTGTTCGTGCCCATCGTCGGCGGCGACCGCGTGCTCGGCAGCGTCATCCTCGAGAACTACGAACACGAGCACGCCTTTGGCGAGGCCGATGTGAGTCTGCTCACCACGGTGACTGCGGCCATGGGCACCGCGCTCGAAAACGCGCGCCTGTTCGACGAAGTGCAGCGCCACGGCCGCGAGTCCGCTGCGCTGGCCGAAGTCGGTCGCGACCTGTCATCGTCGCTCGACCTGGCGGCGGTGATGAACGCGATCGCGCGCCACGCGAAGGATCTGCTGGCGGGGAGCAGCAGCGCCATCTTCCTGCCCGACGCCGACGCCCGCACTTATCGCGCGATCGTCGCGCTCGGCGACATGGCCGACCCGCTGAAGGCGACGATCGTCGAGGCCGGCACCGGCATCATCGGCAGCCTGCTGCAAAGCGGGCGCGCCGAGTTCATCAACGACACTCTGGCCGATCCGCGCGGGGTGCAGATCGCCGGGACCGAACAGCGGCGCGACGAGCGCCTGATGGTCGTGCCGCTGCTCGCCGAGGACGCGGTGCAGGGAGCGATGGCCGTGTGGCGGGTCGGCGGCCTGCGGTTCGATCAGCGCGACCTCGACTTCCTCGCCGGTCTCGCGCGCCAAGCCTCGGTCGCGCTGCGCAACGCGCGGCTGTTCGACGAAACGCAGCAGGCGCTGAGCCACCAGACGGCAAGCGCCGACATCCTGCGCGTGATCAGCGCGTCACCGACGGACACGCAGCCGGTATTCAACGCGATCGTCGCAACCGCGGTGAAGCTGCTCGACCTCGACCGCGCTGCGTTTGTCCGGGTCGAAGGCACCCACTATGTGCCTTCCGCTCACGCCACGCGCGCGGGTTTCGAGAATGAACGCTGGACCGAGCCGGTGCCGATCGACCCGGCCGCGAACTTCCCCTCGCAGGGGATCGCGTGGAAGCGGACCGTCCACATTCCCGATTGGGACGCGATCGAGCTGCCCGAGCGGCAGAAATCGATTCGTGCCACGACCGGAGCGCGGGCGTCGCTGTGCGTGCCGCTGCTGCGCCATGGAGAGTCCATCGGCGCGCTGATGCTGTTCCGCAACCGGCCCGGCGGTTTCACCGGCAAGGAGATCGCGCTCGCCGAGTCCTTCCGCGACCAGGCCGTGATCGCGATCGAGAACGTGCGGCTGTTCAACGAGACGAAGGAGGCGCTCGAGCGGCAGACGGCGACCGCGGAGATCCTGAAGGTGATCAGCGAGTCGCCCACCGACGTGCAGCCGGTGTTCGATGCGATCGCCGACCGGGCGATCGCGCTCACGCACGCCACCATCGGCGGCGTGGCACGCTTCGACGGCGAACGGGTGCACCTGGTCGCCTACCGCGGCATTTCGCCCGCGGCCGTAGATGCAATGCGCTCCGCGTTCCCGATGAAACCCGGCCGCGGCGGCGTCCTCGCGCGAGCGATCGTCGACCGCGCACCGACCCAGATTCCAGACGTGCTCGCCGATCCGGAATACGTATTCAAGGGCCAGGCGCGGATGGCCGGCTACCGCAGCAACCTCGCGGTGCCGATGCTGCGCGACGGCCAGGCGATCGGTTCGATCACGGTGTGTCGTGCCGAGGCCGGTGCCTTCCCCGAGCACCAGGTGAAGCTGCTGCAAACCTTCGCCGACCAGGCCGTGATCGCGATCGAGAACGTGCGGCTGTTCAACGAGACGAAGGAAGCGCTGGAGCGACAGACGGCAACGGGCGAAATCCTGGCCTCGATGAGCGCGTCGATGGCGGACACCCAACCGGTGTTCGATGCGATCGCCGCCAACCTGCGTCGCCTGTTCGGCACGGAATTTTCGATGGTCGCCCTCGAACGCGACGGCAAAGTCGAGGTCGCGGCGTTCCACGGCCTGCCCGGTTCCGAGACGATTCTCGAAAGCTATCCGCTGCCGCTCGACGGCCGCACGCACGCCGGCCGCACGATCCTGCACGGGGAGGTCACGCAAGTCGTGCCGATCGTCGGCAACCCGGCCGCGCCGCCGCTGACCGCGGAATTCGCGCGCCGCTTCGGCTACAACGCGCAGCTCGGCGCGCCGATGGTGCGCGCCGGCAAGGTGGTCGGCGCGATCGTCACGGCGCGTCGCGACCCGGTGCCGTTCGACGACAAGCAGGTGGCGTTGATCACGTCCTTTGCCGATCAGGCGGTGATCGCGATCGAGAACGTACGCCTGTTCAACGAAACCAGGGAGGCGCTGGAGCGGCAGACTGCGACCGCCGAGGTACTGCAGGTGATCAGCAGCTCAGTCGCCGACACCGCGCCTGTGTTCGACAAGATCCTCGACAGTTGCCAGCACCTGTTCGCGACCGAGCAGCTCGGCATCTTCCAGGTGCGCGACGACGGCCAGGTCGAAGTCGCTGCCTGGCGCGGCAGCGCGCTCGAAGCGGTCGTGCGCACTTTTCCCAAGCCGCTCGAACAAAGCGCGACCGCGCAGGTGCTGCGCGAGCGGCGCACGCTGCACATTCCGGACGCCGCCGCGATGGTCGACGCGCCGTCGACCGTGCGCGCGGTGGTCGACGACATAGGCAGCTTCTCGATCGCGTGGGCGCCGATGCTGTGGGAGGAGCGCGGCATCGGCACGATCTGCGCGCTACGCCAGCCGCCTAGACCGTTCAGCGACAAGGAGCTCGCGCTGCTGCGCACCTTCGCCGATCAGGCCGTGATCGCGATCCAGAATGCGCGCCTGTTCAACGAGACGAAGGAAGCGCTCGAGCAGCAGCGCACCTCGGCCGAGGTGCTGAACGTGATCAGCAACTCGGTGGCCGACACGGCCCCGGTGTTCGACGCGATCGGCAAGGCCTGCCAGAAGCTTTTCGGCGGCGACCAGGTCGTGATCTCGCTGGTGCGCGATGACGGACAGGTCTATCACGCGGCGATGGCGACTCCGCCCGGCCTTGTTCCGGAGCACGTTGCGCAGGCGCGTGCGATGCTGGACCGCGGCTTTCCGCGGCCGCTGGCGCAGGCGTACCAGTCGTACCCGATCCGCAAGCGGCGCGTGGTGCACTACCCCGACATGCTCGACGGGCCGGGTGTTCCCGAAGCCATGCGCCAGATGGGTCGCGACGTCGGCAACTTCTCGATGCTGATCGCGCCGATGCTGTGGGAAGGCAGAGGCATCGGCACGGTCCATGTCGTGCGGCAGCCGCCGAAGCCGTTCTCGCAGAAGGAGCACGCGCTGCTCGCCACGTTCGCCGACCAGGCGGTGATCGCGATCCAGAACGCGCGCCTGTTCAGGCAGGCGCAGGACGCGCGCGCCGCGGCGGAGGCCGCGAACGAAGCCAAGAGCGCGTTCCTGGCGACGATGAGCCACGAGATCCGCACGCCGATGAACGCGGTGATCGGCATGAGCGGGCTGCTGCTCGACACGCCGCTGACCGACGAGCAGCGCGACTATGCGGCGACCATCCGCGACAGCGGCGACACGCTGCTCACGATCATCAACGACATCCTCGATTTCTCGAAGATCGAGGCCGGCCGGATGGACATCGAGTCGCACCCGTTCGACCTGCGCGAATGCGTCGAATCCGCGCTCGATCTGGTCGGCGCGCGCGCGGCCGAGAAGCAGCTCGATCTCGCCTATCTGTTCGAAGGCGACGTGCCGGCCGCCGTCGACGGCGACGTCACGCGGCTGCGCCAGATCCTGCTCAACCTGATGTCGAACGCGGTGAAGTTCACCGAGCGCGGTGAAGTCGTGGTGACCGTCCAGGCGAAGCCGTCGGACGGCGAATTCGAACTCGCCTTCGCGGTGCGCGACACCGGCATCGGTCTGCCGGAAGAAAGCATGAGCCGGCTGTTCCAGAAGTTTTCGCAGGCCGATTCGTCGACCACGCGCAAGTACGGCGGCACGGGTCTGGGATTGGCGATCAGCCGGCGGCTGGCGGAACTGATGGGCGGCCGCATGTGGGCAGAGAGCGCGGGGCCGGGTCAGGGATCGACCTTTTCGTTCACGATCCGCGCACCGGTGGCGGAACTGCCGCCGGCGCAGCGGCGCGATTACGTGGGCCAGCAACCGGCGCTCGCCGGCAAGCGGCTGCTGATCGTCGACGACAACGCGACCAACCGGCGCGTGCTCGCGCTGCAGGCGTCCAAGTGGGGCATGCTGCCGCGCGAGACCGGATCGCCTGCGGAAGCATTGCGGTGGATCGGCGGGGGCGAGTCGTTCGATCTGGCCATCATCGACATGCACATGCCCGAGATGGACGGGCTTGCGCTCGCGCGGCAACTGCGCGAACGCGCCGCCAGGATGCCGCTGGCGCTCTTCAGTTCGCTCGGCCGGCGCGAGGCCGGCGATACCGAGGGGCTGTTCGGCGCGCACCTGACCAAGCCGATCCGCCAGTCGCAGCTCTTCGACACGCTGATGAGCCTGCTGGCGCGCACCGAAGCGCCGAAGCCGGCGGCGACCGCGGCCAGGCCCGCGATCGATCCCGGCATGGCCGCGCGCCATCCGCTGCGCATCCTGCTGGCCGAGGACACGGTGGTGAACCAGAAGCTCGCGCTGCGCCTGCTGTCGCAGATGGGCTACCGCGCGGACCTGGCATCCAACGGCATCGAGGCGATCGAGTCGGTCGAGCGCCAGCCTTACGACGTGGTGCTGATGGACGTGCAGATGCCGGAGATGGACGGGCTCGAGGCCACGCGTCAGATCGTCGCGCGCTGGCAGGATGGCGAGCGGCCGCGGATCGTCGCGATGACCGCCAACGCGATGCAGGGCGACCGCCAGATGTGCCTCGACGCCGGCATGGACGACTACATCACCAAGCCGATCCGCGTCGATGCGCTGATCGATGCGCTGTACCAGGTCACGCCACGCAAGGACCGCTGATGGAACCCCCGATCGATCCGGCCACCTTCACCGAGCTGCAGGCGACCGCCGGCGCGGATTTCGTCAACGAGCTGATCGGCACCTACTTCGAGGAAGCGCCGCAGTTCCTGGCCGACCTGCGCAGCGCGTACGCCGCGCAAGCCGCCGACACGTTCCGCCGCGCCGCGCACTCGCTGAAGTCGAACAGCAACACGTTCGGCGCGCTCGCGTTGGGAAGAATGGCGCGCGAACTGGAACTCGGCGGCCTGCCGGCGGACGACGCGGCGCTGCGCGCGCTCGACGCGGAATATGCGCGCGTCGCCGCGGCGCTGAAGGAGCTGCGCCAATGACGGAGACCGGCGCGCGCCTGCTGGTGGTCGAGGACAACAAGGTCAACCGCCTGCTGCTGATGCGCAGCCTCGAACTGCAGGGTCATCGCGTCGCCTGCGCGGAAAACGGCCGGGTCGCGCTCGAGATGCTGAAGCGCGAGCCGTTCGACCTGCTGCTGCTCGACATGGAGATGCCGGAGATGGACGGCTTCCAGGTGATGGAGCAGCTCACCCGTGACCTCGCGCTGCGCGACCTGCCGGTGATCGTGACCTCGTCGGTCGAGGGCGTCGAGAAGGTCGCGCGCTGCATCGAACTGGGCGCCGAGGATTACCTGCACAAGCCGGTCAATCCGGTGCTGCTGAAGGCGCGCATCAACACCAGCCTGGAGAAGAAGCGGCTGCGCGACCAGCAGAAGGATCTGGTGCGGCGCTTCGCCACGCCGGAGGTCGCGCAGGATCTGGCGCAGTCCGGCTTCGCGATCGGCGGCAAGCGCGTGCACGCCACCGTGATGTTCTGCGACATCCGCGACTTCACGCCGCTCGCGGAGGCGCAGCCGCCGGAAGAGACGATCGAGCTGCTGAACACCTTCTACACGCTGATGTTCGACGCCATCAGCGGCCACGGCGGGGTGGTCAACCTGATGCAGGGCGACGGGCTGATGGCGATCTTCGGGGCGCCGCTGCCGCTGCCGCAGCCGCCGCTGGCGGCGGTGCGCGCGGCGCTCGACATGATCGAGCTGATCGAACTGCTGAATGTCGAGCGCGCGGCCGCGCACAAGGCACCGCTGCGCATCGGCATCGGCATCGCCACCGGCGACATGATCGCGGGCTACGCCGGCACCCAGCAGCGCGCCAGCTACACCTGCATCGGCGACACGGTCAATCTCGCCGCGCGGCTGGAGGCGCACACCAAGATCGCGCAGCGGCCGATCCTGATCGATGCCGCAACGCGCGCGCAGTTGCCGGAGTCGGCACGGCTCGATGCGCTCGGCGCGGTGCAGCTCAAGGGAAAGTCGATCGCGGTCCAGGTGTCAGCGGTGGAACGCGGACAGAAGCTCTGATCGGCCGCAGCCACAGGTGCCAGGCGCCCGCTGCGCTCCGGCTGGCGCTCGCCTGACTTCTTCCGCGTCAATCGGCACATCACGCCGCCGGGATGAACCGATGGTGAAGATGGTCGCCGATTGCCTTTACGTGGTGTTCCCCGAGTTGTTCACGGACAGGTTCTACGGCACCGGCTCGGTCGCCTCGATCCGTGCGCCGTGCGACACGACGGCTTCCTCGCCGATCAGGCCGCGCGGGCGCAGCACCAGCACCACCATGAGAACCAGGCCGATCAGGATGATCTGCGCCGCGCCGCCCTTGATTTGCATGGCCGCCGGCAACACGGCCTGCGCGATGCTGCCGGTCACGGTCCAGACCGCCCACATCAGCACCGCGCCGAGCACCGCGCCCTTGTTGTTGCCGCTGCCGCCGACGATCAGCATGCTCCAGATCTGGAAAGTCAGGATCGGCATGAAGTCTTCCGGACTGATGTAGCCGATGAAGCTCGCGTAGAGGGCACCGCCGAGCCCCATCACCGCCGATCCGATCACGAACGACTGCAGCCGGTAGCCGAACGCGTTCTTGCCGAGCGACGCCGCCGCCTGCTCGTCCTCGCGGATCGCCTTGAGCACGCGGCCCCACGGCGAGCGAACCATGGCTTCGAGCGCCGCGTACAGCACGACCACGATGACGACCATCAGTCCGAGCAGCATCAGATTGCGGCCGAACACTCCGTCGCTCACGCCAGGCAGCGGCCGCGGGATGTCGGTGAGACCGCGGCTGCCGCCGGTCAGCGCGTTGGCATTGAGCGCGATCAGTTGCAGCGTGGTGCCGATGCCGATCGTGACGATCGCGAGGTAGTCCTCGCGCAGCCGCAGCGTCGGAATGCCGACGATGAACGCGACCACGCCGGCGGCCGCCAAGCTGCCGATCAGCCCGACCACGAACGGCAGATCCAGTCCGCCGAGCAGGCCCGGATGCGCCGGACCGCACAGCAGCGCGAACGCATAGGCGCCGACCAGGAAGAAGCCGGATACGCCGATGTTGAACAGGCCCGTGTAGCCCCACTGCAGATTCAACCCCAGGCAGACCACCGCGAACACCAGCGCCTGGATCAGGAAGAACACGAGGTAGGAGGCAACCCCGGTCATGTTCTCTCTCCGAGGATGCCGGTCGGATGGAACGGCAGGATCAGGAACATCAGCATGAAGGCGACCGCCGGCTTGTATTCCGGGCCGATCAACGGCACCGACAGCGACTGGGCGATGCCGATGATCAGCCCGCCGAGCACCGCGCCGTAGACGCTGCCGATGCCGCCGAGAATCGCGGCGGCGAACATCGGCAGGATCAGCGTGAATCCCATCTCGGGCGATACCTGCACCGTCAGACCGAACATCACGCCGCCGATCGCCGCCAGGCCCCCGCCGATGATCCAGACCCAGCGCACGATCCGCCGCACGTCGATGCCGGTGACTTGCGCCAGCGCCGGGTTGTCCGACACCGCGCGCATCTGCTGGCCGAGCCGCGTGCGGGTGAGGAAGAGGTGCAGCACCAGCATCAGCACGGCGGTCAGCAGCACCACGAACACCTCGTTCGCGTTCAGCCGCACCCCCGGCAGCATCTCGCGCGCGATCGCGATGCTGCGCGTGTAGTACTCGGGCTGCGAGCCCCAGAAGAACACGATCACGTTGCGCAGCATCAGCGACGCGCCGAACGACGCGATCACCAGTGCCACCGCCACGTCGCTCTTGCGCAGCGGCCGGTACAGCAGCCAGTCGAGCGCGAGCGCGAGCGCCGCGGTCAATGCCAGCGCCACGACCAGTGCGCCGGCGAAGCTCCAGCCGAACGTGAACGGTCCCAGCGCCGACTCGCCGGCGAACAAGCCCACGAACACGAGAGCGAAGTAGGCGCCGAAGGTGAGGAATTCGCCGTGCGCGAAGTTCGCGAAGCGCAGGATGTTGTAGGTCAGCGTCAGCCCGATCGCGCCCAGCGCCAGCGTGGCG